>JALYUH010000409.1 GCA_030853985.1 Bacteroidota bacterium
GGCCACCCTCGCCGAAAGCCAGCCGCAGGCGCTGCGCCTTTCGGGCCTGGCCACCTACCGCGCCACCGCCGCCCACTTCCTGGACCGGGGTTTTACCCGTCGCTTCGTGATGCTGGAGGAGTTGACGCGGGAGCTCATCCGGCAGGAAAAACAGGCCTACGAGCAGCTTATTCGGATGATGGCGCACGAAATCAACAATTCCATCGGGGCCATCAACTCCATTCTGCACAGCTTCCAGCACTACGCCCCCCAGCTCGCCCCCGCCGACCGCCCCGATTTCACCGAAGCCCTCGACGTGAGCATCGCCCGCAACACCCAGCTGGCCAACTTCATCGGCAGCTTTGCGCGGCTGGTGCGCCTGCCCCCGCCCGCCCCTCAGCCCACCGATGTGCGCGCCCTGCTGCGCGCCACCGCCCGCCTGCTGCAGCCCCAAAGCGCCGAGCGCCGCATCCGGTGGCACCTGGCGCTGCCCGCCGAGCCTTTGCTGGTAAACCTCGACGCGCAACAGCTGGAGCAGGCTTTGCTGAACGTGGCCAAAAACGCCGTCGAGGCCATTGGGCACGATGGCAACATCTGGGTAAGTGCTACGCGCAGCCCGCCCACGCTCACCATCGAAAATGACGGCCCCGGCCTCATTCCGGCAGTGCGGCAACGGCTATTCACGCCCTTCTTCAGCACCAAGCGCGACGGCCAGGGCATCGGCCTCACGCTGGTGCGCGACGTGCTGCTGGCCCACGGCTTCCGTTTTAGCCTCGAAACCAACGAGGCCGGCCGCACGGCTTTTAGCATCGATTTTTAATGGCATCTTTTTGCAAAGGAGGTGTTAATGTAAAATCGGCAACAGTTGAAGCTGACGGGGTATTATTAAAAGAGATAAGTGAAGTTTACTTGATGTATTCGGTCAAGAGCATCTGAATTCACCCCAGTATGACTCAGAAAAGAAATTGAGCTGCTGCCTGCCTGGGGGCCATTCTATTGTTAATCGGCTCTGCCGCCTTTCTCCCCAAAACCACCCCGCCGCCCTCCCCAGCGCCTTCAACCCCGCCGACCTGGCCTGGATGCTCTCCGCCTCGGGCCTCGTGCTGCTGATGACGCCCAGCCTGGCCTTCTTCTACGGCGGCATGGTGCGACAGCATTGGGGGCGTTATTGGCAATCCGCTCACGTTTTTCATGTTCAACAACGTGGGCACGGCCCCGTACCCGCGCCTGGCCCCCAACCTGCCGCTGGTGCTCTACGCCGCGTTCCAGCTAAAATTCGCCATCATCACGCCCGCCCTCATCAGCGGCGCGTTTGCCGAGCGCATTCGGTTTTGGGGCTACCTGCTGTTCATGGGCCTGTTCAGCCTGCTCATCTACTGCCCGCTGGCCCACTGGACCTGGCACCCCGGCGGCGAGCTACGTGAGCTACGGCCCGGCGCTGTTCATCGGGGCAGTGTCGGCCGCCATCAGCGCCGGCGCAGTCGATTTGAAAAACCGCACCACGCTCGATGATACGCTCGACGTGTTTCCTTGCCAGGGCGTGGGCGGCATCGTGGGCATGGTTCTGACGGCCATTTTTGCCAAAGACGGCGGCCTGGCCATTACCGGCTCCTACACGCTGCTGCTGCACCACCTCGGCGCGCTGGCCTTCATCTCGGCCTACATATTCGGCGGGTCCTACCTGCTCTATAAAGCGACCAACGTTCTCATTCCCATTCGGGTAAATGCCACCCACGAAGCCGACGGCCTCGGCCTCAGCCAGCACGGCGAAACCGTATTGCCCGCGCCCCAGGACCTGGAGCCCGCCCCCGCGCTGATGATGCGGGCATGATGTAGCGCGGACTACAAAACCCAAGTTGCGAAATAGCCGCGTAGCGGCGACAGGTTTGTAGAAAACCCCACAGCATGATGGAAAAACCGCGTAGCGGTGAAAGATTTCCGAGCGCTTCTGTCACCGCTACGCGGTGCTTGTCCATTTTCAACTACTCCCTACAAGCCTTTCGCCGTTACGCGGCTACTTTGCAGCTTGGGTTTTGCCGTCCGCGCTACGCCGCTACGTCCCGATGATAAACACCGTCGGAATCTTGTGCAGCTCCGGGGCCGGCAGCCGCCGCCAGTCGCTCACGGTCAGGGTTTTGATGAACTCGCCCGCGCCGGTTACATCGGCGGCCACGCACAGGCGGGTGCCGGGGTGCAGGTGCGCCAGCAAATCGGCGAACAGCGCCCCGTTGCGGTAGGGCGTTTCGATGAACAGCTGCGACTGCTGCCGCTGCTGCGCCTCTTTCTCCAGCGCCTTGATGGCCGCCACGCGCGGCGCTTTCTCGATGGGCAGATACCCGTGAAAGGCGAACTGCTGCCCATTCAGGCCCGAAGCCATGAGTGCCAGCAGCAGCGATGATGGCCCCACCAGCGGCACCACCCGCAGGCCCTGCCGGTGCGCTTCCCGCGCCAGCGCCGCACCGGGGTCGGCAATGCCGGGGCAACCCGCTTCGCTGAGAATACCGGCATCAATTCCCTCTTTCGCCAGCGGCGCGAGGGCGACTTTTACCTCCGCATCGGTACTATCCTTATCGATAACCACGAAACGAATGTCCTCGATGACGCGATGCGGGGCCACACTTTTCACGAAGCGGCGGGCCGTGCGGGCATTCTCCACCAGGAAGTAGGAGAGGGCGGCCACGGCAGAAACTACCTGCGGCGGCAGCACCTGCGGGGCCGTGTCGTCGGCCAAAGGCGTGGGAATGAGGAAAAGGGTTTTCAAAGGAAGTAGCTTGGATGCTGCGAGCCCGAATAGCGCGCGAAGCGAGCA
>JALYUH010000411.1 GCA_030853985.1 Bacteroidota bacterium
AGCTACCTGCACGCCATCACGGCCTCGGCCGACACGCTGCTGGTCATCATCAACGATATTCTGGATTCGGCCAAGATTGATGCCGGCCGCCTCACCATCGAGCACATCGGCTTTGCCCCCGTGCGCCTGTGCCAGCAGGTCGAAAAAACCCTGCGCTACCGCGCCGAGGAAAAAGGGTTGGTTTTTGAAGCCTGGCTCGACCCGACCCTGCCTGCCGTGCTGTTCAGCGACCCGCACCGCATCACGCAGGTGCTGCTCAACCTGGCCGGCAACGCCATCAAGTTCACCGAACAGGGCCACGTGCGGCTTTGCTGCACGCTACTGGGCCAGCCCGCCCCGCACCAGGCGCTGGTCGAATTTGTGGTGGAAGATTCCGGCGTGGGCATCGATGCCGACTATCTGGAGCAGATTTTTGAGGAATTCAGCCAGGAAGATTCGTCCGTAACCCGGCAGTTTGGCGGCACCGGCCTGGGCCTGAGCATCAGCCAGAAGCTGGTGGCGCTGCTTGGCGGCCACCTGCACCTCGAAAGCTGCAAGCACGCCGGCACCCGCAGCCGGTTTGCGCTGCGCCTGCCAGTGGGCCACCCGCAGGCGCTCACCCACAAGCAGTACGACGACCTCGATTACCTGCACCAGGCCCTGCGCGGCAAGCGCCTGCTGCTGGTCGAAGACAATGCGTTCAACCGCATGCTGGCTACCATTCTCCTGAGCAATGCCGGCATCGAGGTGCAGGAAGCGCCCAACGGCCAGCTGGCCGTGGAGCTGGCCCGCACCCAATCCTTCGACCTGATACTGATGGACCTGCAGATGCCCGTGCAAAACGGCTACCAGGCCACCACCCAGCTGCGGCAGCACCTGGGCCTGCTCACGCCCATTGTCGCCCTCACCGCCAATGCCATTGTGGGCGAGCGCGACAAGTGCCTGGCCGCCGGCATGAACGACTACCTCACCAAGCCTTTCGAGGAAGTGCCGCTGCTGAAAATGGTGTACAAGTGGGCGGTGGGCTACCAGCCGCAGCCCCCGGCCAGCGCCTAGCGGTTCACCAGGCGCGCCGCGCTTTCGCCGTAGCGCGCACCCGCTACCGGGTGGGCCGCCAGCAGCGCCTGCAGCTGCTGCCGCTCGGCCGGGGCCAGGGCCACGTCGGCCGCCGCCGCGTTTTCTTCGAGATACGGCACGCGCTTGGTGCCCGGAATCGGGAGCAGATGCGCGTCCTGCGCCAGCAGCCAGGCCAGGGCCAACTGCGCCGGCGTGCAGCCTTTGGCGGCGGCCAGCGCGCGCAAGCCGGCCAGCAGCGGGGCATTGGCCGCGCGGTTATCGTCGTCGAAGCGGGGCATGCTGCGGCGCAGGTCCTGCGCCGCCAGCTGCGGGCCGGCGGTGGTAAGCAAGCCCCGGCCCAACGGCGAAAACGCCACCAGGCTCACCCCCAATTCCTGGCAGGCGGGCAGAATTTCGGCCTCCACGTCGCGCGTAAACAGCGAGTATTCCGATTGCAGCGCCGCAATGGGGTGCGTGGCCGCCGCCCGCCGCAACGAAGCCGCCGAGGCTTCCGACACGCCCAAAAACCGCACTTTACCGGCCTGCACCAGCTCCGCCATCGCGCCCACCATGTCCTCCACCGGCACGGCCGGGTCGATGCGGTGGGCGTAGTACAGGTCAATCACCTCCACGCCCAGCCGGCGTAGGCTGGCCTCGCAGGCGGCGGCAATGCGCGCGGGGCGCACGTCGAGCGCGCTGCCACCCTGGCCATCGGCCACGAAGCCGAATTTGGTGGCCAGAAACACCTCGGGCCGGCGCGCCTGCAGCACTGGCCGCAGCAGCTCCTCGTTGGCCCCGAAGCCGTACACATCGGCCGTGTCCCAGAACGTAACGCCCAGCTCCAGGGCGCGGTGCAGGGTGGCGGTGGCCTCGCGGGCATCGCTGGGCCCGTAGGCATAGTCCGAGGCCATCGACATGCAGCCCAGCCCGAGGGCCGAAACCTGCTGGCCGGTGCGGCCGAGTTCGCGGGTTATCATCTTAAATTGGAATTTTGAGCGGAAAAAAGAGGTGATAGGGGCGATACGCAAAACCGCCAAGCCTGAACGCCCTGCAGCATCTCTACCGCAACACGAAACAAGTTCGCGCTACTGTACACAAACCTCGAAACTACTCCAGAGCGCTGCTCCGCTTAGTGGAGGGGGGTGAACGAGGTAGAGGCGCAATATTTTGCGTCTCGTTGTTGAACGGCCCTTGGGAGCACCGTTAGGCGATTCCGTTCAACGACCAGACTCCCGTAAACCGCCCTGAATTTTGCTCTAAATAGTCGAGTAATAAAACAAAGCCGCGTAGCGGTGATAGGTTCCGCATGGTTCCTGTCACCGCTACGCGGCTTTATCGTGTAAAAATTCGGTTTTCTGCAAATCTGCCGCCGCGCTGCAGCTATCCCGCAACTTGGATTAGGTGGGATTAGTAGCTTGGTGAAAATGCTTCACGGCGTTCAGTTCGACGCTCAGCTAATCACGCGGCATAGGCTCCCGCTATTTGTCGTCGCGGCCGTGTACCTG
>JALYUH010000418.1 GCA_030853985.1 Bacteroidota bacterium
GCTTAACGCAATTCAATCGCAGGATTTACTAGTGAGGTAAAGATGCTTCGCTGCGCTCTGCATGACAACCGTTTTTCATCAGTTGCCCCATGGTTACCGCCCGGCCACGCCCTTTTTGCGGGCATCAATCTCGGCCAGCAGCAGCGGCAGCTCGGCTTTGAGGCGGGCGACTTCGGCGGCGTTCATGCCATCGTAAGCGCCGCGGATGTAGCCGCGGTCATCAATCAGGGCCAGGGTGCCGTTGTGGGCGAGGCCGCCGGGCGACTGCGCGTCGGGCATCACGCCGGTGAGGAAGCGGTTGGCCAGCGTGAAGGTGGCGGCGCGGTCGCCGAGGCTGGCGAAGTGCCAGCGGTTGGCATCGGCCACGCCCAGGCGCTCAGCGTAGTCGCGCAGCACGGCCGTGGAGTCGTGGGCCGGGTCGATGGTGATGGACAGGAAGCCCAGGCGCTGGTCGGTGGGATAAAGCTTGAACACCGAGAGCATCTCGCTCTGCAGCTTGGGGCAGATGCCGGGGCAGGTGGCGAAGAAGAAATCGGCGAGGTAGGCGCGGCCGGCGAAGCTGGCGTTGTTCACGGGCTGGCCGGCCTGGTCGCGGAGGCGGAAGGCGGGCACGGCGATGCCCACGGTATCGGCGGGGCCACCGTCGGCGCGGGGACGAATGTCGCGCTCGCCGAGAATGGGCAGCTCGGTGGCCTTTTCCGGGGGGGCGGTGCAGGCGGTGGTGAAGAGTGTGGCGGCCAGGGCCGGCAGCAGCAACAGGCGTTTCAGCATGAGGAGGGGGTTATTTGGAAGCGGGGGCCACGTCGCCGGCGGCGGGGTGCCGGGCCTGAAATTGAGTGGCCGAATCGAGCGAGGAGCGGAACAGGCGGCGCACGGTGGCCAGCTGCTGCTGCTGCTGCTGGAAATAGGTGAGGCGCGCCGCCGGGGTGGCGGTGCTGTCGGGGGCTTTGTACTGGTGCATCCAGGCCATCATGGCGTTGTCGGCGGCAGCCAGGCCGTGGATGTAGGGCGCGGGCGCTTCGGAATGGTAGCCGGCGAGCTTGCCTTTGACGGCCATCAGCTCATCGGTCCGAAACATGAGGGAGTCGTGGGTGGCCATCAGGGCCATTTCGGCGGCCGAAGCCGGCGAGGGCGCGCCGCCTTCGCTGATGGGCTGGTTGGGCGAGGTGCAGGCAGCCAGCAGCAGGAAGGGCGCGGCGACCGCGCAAACGGCGTTTTTGAGGGAGCTTTTCACGGGACGAAGGTACGGCGGGCGTGCAGCATGAACAGCCGAGGCGGGCGTTTGGATAGGTGATACTTGGATTATTTCGGCCGAATCTTGGATTAGGAGAGTCGTGGCGGAGGGTTGGAGAATCGTGGCGGGGGATTGGAGAGTCAGGGCGGCAGCGCGGAGAGTCGTGGCGGCAGCGCGGAGAGTCGTGGCGGCAGCGCGGAAAAGTCGGTTAAATCAAAAGTCTGGGCTAATCGGTTTATTCGTCCTGTCATCTACCAATTTGCTCATCCAATCACTCCACCAATCCACCACAAGATGAAAACCCGCCAACTGGGCCGCTCCGGCCTCACCGTATCGGCCCTGGGCCTGGGCTGCATGGGTATGTCCGACTTCTACGCCGGCCAGGACGATGCCGAAAGCACCCGCACCCTGCACCGCGCCCTCGACCTGGGCGTCACCTTCTTCGACACCGCCGACATGTACGGCCCCTTCAAAAACGAAGAGCTGCTGGGCCGCGCGCTCAAGGGCCGGCGCGATGCCGTAGTGCTGGCCACCAAATTTGGCATCGAACGCGACCCCAACGACCCCACCCGGCGCGGCATCAACGGCCGGCCCGAGTACGTGAAGGCGGCCTGTGAAGCCAGCCTCAAGCGCCTCGGCACCGACCACATCGACCTGTACTACCAGCACCGCGTGGACCCCAGCACGCCCATCGAGGAAACCGTGGGGGCCATGAGCCGGCTGGTAGAAGAGGGCAAAGTGCGCTTCCTGGGCCTGAGCGAGGCCGCGCCGGCCACCGTGCGCCGGGCCGTGGCCGTGCATCCCATTGCCGCCCTGCAAACCGAATACTCCCTCTGGAGCCGCGAGCCGGAAGACGAGATTCTGCCCAGCATGCGCGAGCTGGGCGTGGGTTTCGTGCCGTACTCGCCGCTGGGCCGGGGCTTTCTCACCGGCCAGATTAAGCGCTTTGAAGACCTGGCTGAGGACGACTACCGCCGCCACACGCCCCGCTTCCAGGGCGAGAACTTTCAAAAAAACCTCGATTTGGTGGCCCGCATCACCGATTTGGCCAAGCAGAAGCACTGCACCGCCAGCCAGCTGGCCCTGGCCTGGGTGCTGGCCCAGGGCGACGACGTAGTGCCCATCCCCGGCACCAAGCGCGTGAAGTATTTAGAGGAAAACCTCGGCGCACTCGAAGTCGAATTGAGCAAAGACGAGCTGGCCCAACTCGATGAAATCGCCCCGAAGGGCAAAGCCGCCGCCGGCCTGCGCTACCCGGCGGCGATGATGGGCTCTGTGAACGGGTAATCGTTGAGTTTTTGCGTTATGCCCCGCAGGCCCGCCGGAACCCGGCGGGCCTGCTACTTTTGGGGCCTTCGTGTTTCGCCCCGCTTCTCCTCGTGATGACTGATAAAACCACTTCGCCGCCCCCCGCCTACTTCCTCTCCCTGAGCTTGGAAAACGTGCGCAGCTTCGGCGAGAAGCAGACCATTTCCTTCGCCCGCCCCGATGGCCGGCCCGCACAGTGGACGATTATTCTCGGGGATAATGGGGTAGGCAAGACGACAGTATTGAAGGCGTTGGCGGGATTGGAAACAAATTATGTCAAAAATCCTGGCATGAAAAAAAGAGATTATTCGCCAGTATTGATGGAGTTATTTAGAAAGAAATGGTTTCCAATAAGAAATAACACAAAATATATCAGGGTAGATTATTCGTATAGTGTTGGAGAAATTTTGCAAAGTCAAGGTTTGAAAATAAATAGGGAAGCGGTTACTGTAACAAGTTTCGTAGGTAAAAAGAGTGAATTTGAAGGTTCAGAAGCATCTTACAGCAATTTTGACCCGTTGGATTTTATTTGTTATGGTTATGGAGCTGGTCGTGCAACAGGTAATTAGACTTGTTGCAGCGTCCTAGGCAAGGAGTAGTGCGGATATTTGAGCATGAAAATTTCCATTCAAGACCTGAAGACACCTCGTCAATGGCGTTCTGCGTTGGGGTGTGATGCCCGTCATTTCGCGC
>JALYUH010000448.1 GCA_030853985.1 Bacteroidota bacterium
GTGCTGGGCGGCACCGTGAACCTGCCCAACCACAACACGGTGCTGCTGCTCACCGATGCGGGCTCGTCGGACGTGACGGCCCAGTGCCTGGCCCCCGACGGCCGCACCCTCTGGAAAACGATTGTCACGCGCACCCAGCACGCCACCGAGAGCAGCTATTTCCTCGATACGCGGCAAATTGCCCTCGGCAGCCAGGCCCGCGAAGACAAGCAGCGCCGCAAGGACCGCACCGCCGCCCAGCTGTTTCCGGTGAATGTGTTCAGCGATGGCAATAGCGTGGTGCTGGCCGAGCGCCTCGACGGCGACGCCATTAAGGGACTGCCCAAAGAGCAGGCCCGCCTGCTGAAGGAGGGCCAGACCAACGTGCAGCGCCTCGACGAGCAGGGCCACCTCACGCAAGTGCTGTTCGACCCGCGCCCCGGCCCCGACTCGAAAAAGACCGAAGCCATTGCCTTCGGCCGCTTCGCCGATGCCAACGGCTACACCGAAGTGGTGCGCGAAACCAACAAGCGCGAAGAAACGACGGTGTTCTGCACCATGCACTACGACCTGAAAACCAAGGCTGTGCAACGTACGCCACTGGAGCTGCCCGCCACGCCCGAGCAAATCAGCGGCATGACGCGCTTCCGGTACTGGTACCAGGAATGGGCCTACCTGGGCCACCGCCCCAACCAAACGTACTTCTGCCGCCGCACCCTGGTGAACGGCCCCAAGGACAAGCCCGGCAAGCAGCCCATCACCTACCAGGTGTACATCGTGGACGACCAGGGCAAGCCAACCGGCGGCTTCAGCACTACGCTGGGGCTGAACGCGGGCACGATTCCGGTGTACTCGGGCCGCATGCCCAACCCCGGCGAGCTCAACCACATTCCGAACTACTACACCGTGTCGTCGGGCCGCAGCTACATCACCTACGATGCGTGGAACACCTCGTCGGGCGGCACCGGCTCGTTCTACCTCAACCACGCCACCGGCGAAGTGCTCATTTTTGGCGAGTACGGCGCGGGCGACCTGCCCGACGTAACCCAGGACGAGCTGCTGGGCTTTTTTGAGCGCCGCTACGCGCCCGATGGCCGCACGGTGGCCCAGGTGCAAGGGCCGTACAGCGCCGCCATGCAGGCCAACAAGAAAAACGCCAGCTTCCGGGGCCGCTACACCCGCAGCACCCGCTTCCACCTCGACCCGCTCACCGGCCAGAGCCAGTTCAGCTTCTCGCCCCTGGTTATCTACGGCCGGGGCGAGGATTTCGACCTGCTGATGGACCGCGACCTGAAGCCCCAGCGCTACGACTACCTCTCGGCCAAGGACAAGGACGAACGGTCCTACTCCTACGTGGTGTACGCCCAGCCTTTCAACATCACGTCCGGCTACGGCTGCACCGACGATGTGCGCATCTTCGAGCACGCTGGCAAGGGCGACCACCCCGTGTACACGGCCATCGAAAAGCTGCGCCGCTCGGCCGGGGCCGAAGCCCCCAACTACCAGTTCATCCTCAGCCCCACCGGCCCCGATTCGGGCCTGCTCATCGAGCAGAAAGACTCGCCCGGCGGCACTTTGCAGGTGTACAAATTTTAAGGAAGCCATTCGTACCTGAGCTAAACAGAACGCCGGGCTGAACGCAAGAGTCGTAGCGCGGACTTTGTAGTCCGCGTCCCCGCGCCGTTCGGGTTTCCTCGCGGACGCGGGCTACAAAGTCCGCGCTACTAACCGCCGCGTGGCAACAGTTACTTAATCAGTCATTCCCCATTCCCCGGCTGCGGCCGGCCCTTACGTTCTTGTCCCATGAAACACTTTATTCCCCTGCTGCTGGGGTGGCTGGCGGCTGGCCCGCCCCCGGCTCCGGCTCCGGCCCCGCCCGCCGCCCCCGTGCGCACCCTCGACCTGGCCAAGGGCGAGATGCTGCACGCCACCATCACGCTGCCCAACCACAACACCGTGCTCTTTATTCCGGCGCTGGGCAAGAGCACGGTGCGCGTGGTGGCCTTGCAGCCCGACGGCGCTTCGGCCTGGGAAACCACCCTGCAAAAGGCCCAGGTGATGCGCGGCGGGAATATTTTATTGAGCAGCGCGCCTGCCGATGAAAGCCTCATCACCACGATGCCGCTGTTCATGACCAGCGCGGGCTCCACGGTGTACACCGTGGAGCCCATCAGCGACGGCGCGCCCGAGCAGGGCGTGCCGCGCAATGCGCTGGTGGTGCAGGCGCTGTCGCCCACCGGCGACACGCGGGGCAAGGTGTTCACCGTGCCCGAAGTGGCCGCCAAAACCGGCCGCGTCATCATCACGGCCTTTGCCGAGCCGGGCGTGGTGTACGTGCTGGCCCGCGAGAGCAGCGTGCGCGAAAAAACCGCGCAGCTCTACCTCGACCGCTGCGACCTGGCCACCGGCAAGCTCACCCAGCTGGCGCTGAACCTGCCGCCAGCCACCAAGGTGAAAAACGCCGATGATTTCTACCTCGACTGGGTTTTTGCGGGCTTTCGGGCCGGCACCTGCCACTTCTACCGGGCCCTGCGCGGGGCCGATGCCAAGGCCGATGCCCGGCGCACGCCGGTCGAGTTCGAGGTGCTGCGCGTGGCCGTGGCCGATGGCCGGCCCCAGGGTGGCTTCGTCACCAGGCTGCACCAGAACCTGCCCGAAGCGCACTATTTGCAGGGCGGCGTGGCCCTGCCGCACACCGGCATTGCCTGCGCCCCGCCCACGCTCGAAGCCGCCGGCAAAACCGTCAGCCTCAACCGCACGCTGCGCCTCGAAACCGGGGGCGACTGCGAAGTGCTGCTCGACGAGGCCACCGGCGACTACGTATTTGCCGGCTCCTACACCGACCACGTGGCCTCGGCGGGCGGCAACGACCTGCCCGGCCTGGGCACGTTTGCCCAGCGCTACACCGCCGATGGCACCCTGCTCAAAGCCAGCATTGCCCCCTACGCCAGCGTGCGCGGCTTCGACGAGGAAATGCTGCGCCCCCGCAGCATGATGCTCGTGCGCGTGCCCGGCATGTTGCTGCCCTCGCCCTTCACCCAGGAGCTGAGCCTGGGTTTCAGCACCCGCGATGGCGGCCTGATGACCTCCTCCTACGATGCCCAGCTGAAGACCTCGCCCCCGCAGCTGTTATCCTTCGAAGGCCACAAAAGCTACCGCGAACCGGTGTTTTTCAGCGGCCCCACATACCTCGAAAGCCCCGACAACACCACCGGCGACGCCCAACGCCACCTGCTGGTGGGCGGCCTGCTGGCCTCCCCGGCCGAGATGCACCGCAAAATTGGGCAGGTGGTCGAAGACTACGCCACCGACAAAGCCCACAAGGGCCGCCAGTTCCGCACCTATATCGCGTCGGCCACCGGCCCGGCCTCGGCCCTGGTTATCGTGCAGCCCTACCAGCAGGGCAGCCCCGTCGACATCTTCCGCGTGCAATAGCGGTTGAGCGCCCCAAAAAGGGCCACTCCGCTGCGGCTGGGTGGTCCTTTTTAATTTCCTGCCGGCGGAATCGCTACTTGTCCACGCCCGCCCCAAACAGCGCGAAGTCGTACTTCACCGGGTCCGTCGGGTCGAGCAGGCGCAGGTTGGCGGTGAGTTCTTCGGCGGCCTGCCAGTCCACGAGCTTGCGGGTGAGCAGGCCCAACGGGCGGGCCTGGCGCTCGACGTGCAGGTCGATGGGCATGATGAGGTCGGTGGGCGAGAGGCGGGTCCAGAGGCCAAAATCGACGCCGTGCTCGTCGCGGCGCACCAGCCAGCGCAGGTACATGTTCACGCGCTTGCAGGCCGAGCCCCGGGCCGGCGTGGCCACGTGCTTGCGGGTGCGGGCGGGCGCCTCGGGCAAGCTGAAAAAGCGGGTATGGAAGTTAATCAGCCGCTCGCGCTGCGAGTGCCCCACCAGAAACGCGGTTTCGAGCGAGTCGTGCTGCTGGTACCAGTCGCGCAGGAAATGCACGAAATACAGCAAGTCGGTATCGCAGAACGTGCGGTGGCAGAAGCCCAGCAGCCGCTTCAAATCATCGTCCTGGTGCTGGGTGATGAACTGGTGGGGCGCGTCGTCCATGCGCCGCAGCAGGTCGTGGCACTTGTTGATGATGGTGGGCCGCTGCCCCCAGGCCAGCAGCGCCGCAAACAGCGCCGCAATCTCAATATCCTGCTTTTGCGTGAAGCGGTGCGGGATTTGAATAGGGTCGTTTTTAATGAATTCCGGGCGGTTGTAGCGCGCGTACTGCGCATCGAGCTGGCGGCGGAGCTGGGGAATGTTCATGTGGGTAGCACAAAAAGTAGCGCGAGCTTTTAGTTCGCGTCTCGCAACGACCGCAGTTCAAGCGGCGCGGGGACGCGCACTAAAAGTTCGCGCTACAACGGTTGCGGCGCAGTTTACTGCTCCGGAATGTAGTTCGTCTCGACGCGGAAGCGCCCGTCGCTGGTGCCGAGCTTCTGCACGGCGCGGGGCGAGATGCGCACCAGAATGTTGTTGTTCTCGCCCGTATTGGGCAGCTTGCCGATGACGCGCACGTACACGTACAGCCCATTCATGGCGTTTTTCACCTGCATGATGGTGCCGATGGGAGCCGTTTTGTGCAGGGCTAGGTACTTCTCGGTGGTGCTGTTTTCGATGGGCGCGCCCAGGCCCGATTCCACTACGCGGCCCAGTAGCTCGGCGGCGCGGGTGGGCGTGCGGTCGGGCTTTTCTTCGCGCTCGTCCTTCTTCTCCTCCCGGTCGGCGGGCGTCACGGTGGCTACCTGGGCGGGCTTGTCGGGGGCCGGGTTGGCGGGCGTACGGGTGGCGGGCACGGCTTCGGTTTCGGCCGGGCGCACGGCAGCACCCGTTCTGGCCGGGGCGGCCGCCTCTTCGGCCGCGGCGAGCAGCAGCTGTTGGCCGATGCGCACGGTGCCGGCGGCGGGCAGCTTGTTCAGCTTAATCAGCTCTTCGGGCGAAAGCTGGTAGCGGCTGGCGATACCAAACAGGGTTTCGCCCTTACGCACGGTGTAGCGCGCGGGCACGGGGCCGGGCGCGGCACTGGCGGCGGGGCCTTTTGCCGGAGCAACTGCTGCAGTGGCTTTGCCGGCGGCGGGGCGGGGCACGTAC
>JALYUH010000449.1 GCA_030853985.1 Bacteroidota bacterium
GCCCGTTGCAACCACCGTTCGACGACGGGCGGGGGCGGGCCCCGCCCCTACATTATACCCAATCCCAATCCCCCGTGGCCTCCAATAACTTCATCGACTACGTCAAACTCATCTGCCGTTCGGGCAAAGGCGGTGCCGGCTCGCACCACTTTTTCCGGGCCAAGGGCCTGCCCAACGGCGGCCCCGATGGCGGCGACGGCGGCCGCGGCGGCCACATTATCCTCGAAGGCAACTCGCAGCTCTGGACGCTGCTGCACCTGCAGTACCAGCGCCACGTATTCGCCAAAGACGGCGACGGCGGGGGCGAAAACCTGCGCAGCGGCGCGCAGGGGGGCGATATCGTGCTGCAAGTGCCCCTCGGTACCGTGGCTCGCGACCCCGATGGCACCCAGCTGCTGGAGATAACCGAGCACGGCCAGCGGCTCATTCTTGTGCCAGGCGGGCGCGGCGGCTGGGGCAACGACCATTTCAAGAACTCCATCAACCAAGCCCCCGAGTACGCACAGCCCGGCGAGCCGGCCATCGAGGCCATCATCATCCTGGAGCTGAAGCTGCTGGCCGACGTGGGCCTCGTGGGCTTCCCCAACGCGGGCAAGAGCACGCTGCTCTCGGTGGTGTCGGCCGCCAAGCCCAAGATTGCCGACTACGCCTTCACCACCCTCGTGCCCAACCTGGGCGTGGTGGCCTACCGCGACTACAAATCGTTCGTGATGGCCGACATTCCCGGCATCATCGAGGGCGCGGCCGAGGGCAAGGGCCTGGGCACCCGCTTCTTGCGCCACATCGAGCGCAACTCCATGCTGCTCTTTATGATAAGCTGCGACAGCCCCGATATTGACGCCGAATACAAGGTGCTAATCGGCGAGCTGGAGCAGTTCAACCCCGACCTGCTGGATAAGAAGCGCCTGCTGGCCATCACCAAGTCCGACATGATTGACGAGGAGCTGGAGGCCGAAATCCGCGCCACGCTGCCGGCTGAGGTGCCCGCTATCTTCATCTCCAGCCTCACGAACAAGAACATCACGCCGCTGAAGGACATGATTTGGAAGGCGTTGCACGATTAGGAATGAGTCGGAACTCAGAAATGTCTGAAGAGTATTTTGCTGGATGAAGTGCTTGTTATTAGGTAAATAGTGTCCGACGCTGACTCCTTTCTGATAAAATTACCTACGTGGGTCTTTTCAATAAAACGTGAAGCATCGGCTTGGCCGGTGCTTGTGATGGGATAAAAAATGTAGCTATTGCCTTTAACTCTTATTTGAATAGCAAGCCCATGGTCAGCCATGCTCAGGCTTTCAACAAGAGCGTTTAAGTGAGCTTGATTGAACGCTGCAAAGCGGCTTTTCAATAAGAAAGGGCTGATGCAGAACATCAAAGCAGTTCCCCCTAGTAGCCAGAGCGCTCCAATCCATAATGCCTTACGCTTTGCTGCTTTCGAAGCGGAACCAAAAGGGAATTGGTCTTGACTCGAAGAGGTAGAATTCATATCGAAAGATAACAGACAAAACAATGCGCGACGCTGTAAAAGCTACTCGTGTCACTATGGCAGCCGCCGCCCCTTTGGCAAGTGAATTGCGCCCGCAACGTGACTAACCGGCTAACCCCGTGAAAAACCCCTTTCGACGAATATTTCCGCAAATGGCTAACGAGAACAACCTTCCAGAGGACGACAACCTGACCGCCGACCCCACCCACGCAGCTGGCGAAATGGCCGATGCCGACGGCGGCGAAAGCACCGACCCGGACATGACGGCCACCGGCGCGCCGCAGCCCGAAGCTTCCCGCACTGATGCCGAGTTGGCCGAAATCAAAGACAAATACCTGCGCCTGGCCGCTGAGTTTGAGAACTACAAGCGCCGCACCAGCAAGGAGCGTATCGACCTGTTCAAAACCGCTAACCAGGAACTGATGGTGGCCCTGTTGCCCGTGCTCGACGACTTCGAGCGTGCTCGCACCGCCACCGCCACCACCGATGATGCTAACGCAGTGCGCGAAAGCATCGAAATAATCCAGAGCAAGCTGAACAAAACGCTCCAGCAGAAGGGTTTGACCGCCATGGAAGCTCACGGTGGCAACTTCGATGCGGAATTGCACGAGGCTATTACCCAAATTCCGGCACCCAGCGACGACCTGAAAGGGAAAATCGTGGATGTAGTGGAGCAGGGCTATTACCTGGGCGATAAGGTGATTCGCCACGCCAAGGTAGTGTTGGGGCAGTAGGGACGGGTTGCACCCGCCCGCCGTTGAACTGACCGTTTCGGTGGCGCGAGTGACGGAAGAGTTGTGAGTTCCGCATACCCAATGAACTAATGACCGTGGCGGCAGTGCAAAAGGCGGGATAATTCGTTAGTATAATTCAATAGAAAGCCGTTTAACGGCGCGAACGGCGGGCGGGTGCAACCCGCCCCTACACAAAAAACATGGCTACGAAGCGCGATTATTACGAGGTATTAGGCATTATCAAAACGGCGGAGGGCGACGTTATCAAGTCGGCTTACCGCAAGATGGCCATCAAGTACCACCCCGATAAAAACCCCGACGACCCGACCGCCGAGGACAAATTCAAGGAAGCGGCCGAGGCGTATGAGGTTCTTAGCAACGCGGACAAGCGGGCGCGCTACGACCGGTACGGCCACCAGGGTATGGGCGGCGGGGGGGGCGGCGGCCCGCAGAACATGGAGGATATCTTCTCGCAGTTCGGCGATATTTTCGGTGGGGGCGGGGGCTTCGAAGGCTTCTTCGGGGGCGGCCGCCAGGGCGGTCGGCGCCAGAAGAAGGGCTCGAACCTGCGCATCAAGCTGAAGCTCGATTTGGAGGAAATTGCCAACGGCGTCGAGAAGAAAATCA
The DNA here is from genome assembly GCA_030853985.1 of Bacteroidota bacterium. Classification (GTDB taxonomy): domain Bacteria; phylum Bacteroidota; class Bacteroidia; order Cytophagales; family Hymenobacteraceae; genus Hymenobacter. The sequence goes on from JALYUH010000449.1 coordinate 2,848, forward strand.
AGGTAAAGCGCTACGTGGCTTGCTCGCCGTGCAGCGGTACCGGGGCCAAAAACGGTACCGACCTCAAAACCTGCCCCACCTGCCAGGGCCAGGGCCAGACCAAGCGCGTGGTGAACACCATGCTCGGCCAGATGGTGAGCTCCAGCACCTGCCCCACCTGCAACGGTGAGGGCAAAACCATTGTGGCCACCTGCGACGTGTGCAAAGGCGAAGGCCGGCAGCTGCACGAGGAGGTGATTCCCATCAATATACCCGCCGGCGTGGCCAACGACATGCAGCTAAGCATGAACGGCAAGGGCAACTTTCCCGAGCGCGGCGGCGTGCCCGGCGACCTGCTCATCCAGATTGAGGAGGAGCCGCACGAATTCCTGAAGCGCGACGGCAACAACATCATGTTCGAGCAGTACATCTCGTTTGTGGATGCGGCCCTGGGCGCGAGCCTGGAGGTGCCCACCATTGAGGGCAAGGTGAAAATCAAGGTCGACCCCGGCACCCAGCCCGGCAAAATTCTGCGCCTGCGCGGCAAGGGCATCAAGGACCTGAACGGCTACGGCCGCGGCGACCAACTCATCCACCTGAACGTGTGGACGCCCAAAAACGTGAGCAACCAAGAGCGCGAGCTGCTGGAAAAGCTGCGCGACTCGGACAACTTCACGCCGCACCCTGGCAAGAACGAGAAAGGCTTCTTCGAGAAAGTGAAGGAGTATTTCGCGTAGAGTTGTAAATACACGTATTGCGTGCTTAAAAAACGCCGCTCCATTATTGGAGCGGCGTTTTTGCTTTTAGAACGGGATGGATTCTGAAGCTAGTGACTTGGCGTAGCAGGTGGGACCTGTTCGGTGAAGTCGCACACTACCTGATAACCAAATAAACCAATTGCGAGTGTAACCAAGCCGATAGAGGTATAGCGCCGCCAAGCAGGCAGGGTGGAGGGCCGTAAAGGGTGACTAGCGCGGGTTGGTAGATAAGCTACATCTGAGAGCAGAAGGCCCAAGCCTAAAAAAACGAATGAGAGAGATGCCAGCTTCCCACTGAAATAGTAGCTCACGATACTGAGGATGAGAAACAAGCTTCCGGCAGTAACATTGATGCGCTTCATTGAAAAATAGTTGAGCTGTTGTGTAATGCAAATTATGCGCTTACGATTCATTCCCCGAAACCCTTACCCCCGCATGGCCTCCGCCACTCCGTCTGCTGATTTTGTTGCTGCGCTGCACGAGTACCAGCCGCTGCTGCGGCGCGTGGCCCGCCTCTATTGCCAGGATGCCGACGACCGCCAGGATTTGTTCCAGGAAATGGTGTTGCAGCTGTGGCGGGCGTGGCCGCGCTACGTGCCCCAGCCCAATGCCAAGCTCAGCACCTGGCTCTACCGCATTGCCCTGAACGTGGCCATCTCGAACCTGCGCCAGCGCACCCGCCGCCCCGCGCCGGTGGGGCTGGATGCCGAGGCGCTGGCCGTGGCTCAAGCCCCCGAAACCGGCTACGATGCCGACGACCGGGCCCAGTTGTACCGGGCCATCAGCCGGCTGTCGGACGTGGACAAGGCCTTTGTGCTGCTGTATCTGGAAGACCGGCCGTACGACGAGATGGCCGACATTCTAGGAATTACTCAAAATAACGTGCGCGTGAAAATGCATCGGGTGCAAGAAAAGCTGCGCCAGCAATTGGTTCGCGCCTAATCATTTATTGCTCATGGAACTCAATGAATTGCGCCAGCACTGGCAGCAGCCGCAGAAAATAACTGAAGCAGTTTTCTCATCCACACAGCTGAATGCCCTATTGCACCAGCAGCGCAACACCTTGTTGGATAAAATGCGGAGAAACACGTATTTAGAAATTGCACTGGCTAGCGTGACCATTATAGTCTTTGCGCTGGAGCGGGACTATCGTAAGCCACTGGACGTATTGGGGACGGTAATCCAAGTAATAATGCTGCTGTTGCTGCTACGCTACTACTACCACCGGGTGTGGGGAATACTCCGGCAGATGGCCGGCAGCAATAATGCAGTACGAGGCCACCTGGAGCAACTTTGCAAGGGATTTCGTCAGCTTCTGCGTTTATACTACCGCTTCTCTATAGCGGCGGTGCCAGTAACACTAATAATTGTGAGTGGCTATATTGCGAGTAGCGCATTGATGGGTATTGGTCCTATTCCGCGGGCGGAGTTGGTCGTTTTTATGATAGTAATGCTATTCGTCTGCCTGTTATTGATGATACCAATGCTACTCGTTACGCCTTGGTGGCTTCAGCGCCTCTACGGCCGGCACCTCGACCACCTCGAAGCCAGCTTGGCCGAACTGGCCGAGCCGGAGCCAGCCACCACGCCCTGACCCAGTCCGCCTCATTCATCCGGCTTATTCGCCGTTTGGGGCCTGCTTTCAGCCACTTACCGCCCCGCGAATTGCCGACGGCCCCGGTGGCGGCTACATTTGCTTTTAATCCGGCTTTTCTCACTTCTCTTTTCTGCAATGCAAACAACCCCTTCCCAGCCTATTCTCGAAGCCATCGACGTGCGCAAGGCCTACGCCAACCACGTCGCCCTCGACGGGGTAAGCCTTGCCATTCCCGAGGGCAGCATTTTTGGCCTGCTCGGGCCCAACGGCGCGGGCAAAACCTCGCTCATCCGCATCATCACCCAGATTACGGGGGCCGATGAGGGCGAAATCCGCTTCCGGGGCGAGCGGCTGAACCCGAGCCACATCGCCCAGATTGGCTACCTGCCCGAGGAGCGCGGCCTCTACAAAAAGATGAAAGTGGGCGAGCAGCTGCTCTACCTGGCCCGGCTGCGGGGCCTGGGCCGGGAGGACGCTACGGCCCGCATCAAGCAGTGGCTGGCGCGTTTCGATATAAAAGAATGGGCCGGCAAGAACGTGGAAGACCTCAGCAAGGGCATGCAGCAGAAGGTGCAGTTCATTGCCACGGTGCTGCACGACCCCAAGCTGATTATCCTGGACGAGCCGTTCTCGGGCTTCGACCCGATTAATGCCAACCTGATTAAGGATGAGATTCTGGCCCTGCGCGACCAGGGCGCGACCATCATTTTCTCGACGCACCGCATGGAATCGGTGGAGGAGATGTGCGATAATATTGCGTTAATCAACCGCTCGCGCAAGGTGCTGGACGGGCCGATTGGCGTGATTCGGGACCAGTTCAAAACCAACACCTACGAGGTGGAGGGCCGGGGCAAGCTCATTCTGGCGCACCCCGATTTTGAAGTGGTGGAGCAGAAGGAGCGCGAAAACGGCCACTTCTACGCCCGCGTGCAGCTGCACGACGGCGTGCGGCCCAACGACCTGCTGCGCTACCTGATTGCGAATGTGGAGGTGGAGGCATTCCGGGAGAAAATCCCGAGTATCAACGAGATTTTCATTCGGCGCGTGCGCGAAACCATGCCCGAAACCCTGCTGGAAACTGCTAACGCGTTGCTTTAATCCATCATCATGGCTTCTAAATTTTTCCTCATTGCCCAGCGCGAATACCTCACCCGCGTTCGCAAAAAAGCCTTTATCGTCCTCACGCTGGCCGTGCCGCTGCTGCTGGCGGCGTTCGGTTTCATCATCGCCAAAGTAGCCAGCTCCGACAACGACACCACCGACGTGGTGGAAGTACGCGACGACTCGGGCCTGAACGTGGCCGGCCGCCTGGCGAGTACCCCACGGGTGCGCTTCGTGCCCGCCACCGGCACGCTGGCCGAAGCCAAAAAGGGCTTCCAGAAAGCCAAGCACGATGGCCTGCTGGTGCTGCCCACCGGCCTCGACGTAGAGAAACCCGTGGGCGTGCAGTTCTTTGGCAAAGGCAACATCAGCCTGAAAAAGCAACTGGCCGTGGAAACGGCGCTCAACAAAGCTTTTTCGGACCTGAAGATGCAGAAATCCGGCCTCACGCAGGACCAGCTCGACCGCCTGCGCTCGAAGGTGGATTTGCAGACCATCAGCCTCGACGAAACCGGTAAGGAGGCCGATAGCAATGCCCTGGCCACCTCGGGCATCGCCTACGCGCTGGCGCTGGCCATCTACTTTTTCATCTTCATCTACGGCGTGCAGATTATGCGCGGGGTGGGGGAGGAAAAGTCGAGCCGCATCATGGAGGTGATGCTGTCGTCGGTGAAGCCGTTTGATTTGATGATGGGCAAAATCGTGGGCATTGCGGCCGTGGGCCTCACCCAGTTTCTGCTGTGGGGCGTCCTCTCGTTCGGCGTGAGTTCGGTGGTGCTGCCGCTATTGATGGGCAAGGACAAGCCCAAAACCGAAGTGGCCGCCGCGCCCACGGCGCCGGGGGCTGCTGCGGTAGCGGATGACGAGCCGCGCTCGGCCGCCGCCACGTTCGATAAAGGTATGGACGCGCAGAAGGAGCAGCAAACGGCGATGACCGGCCGTTTCAAGATATTCGAGGTTCTGGGCAACCTGCCGCTGGGCACCATTCTGTTCGGCTTCATCATCTATTTCCTGGGCGGCTACCTGCTGTACGGGGCGCTGTTCGGGGCCGTGGGCGCGGCCGTGGACGACCAGACCGACACCCAGCAGTTCATGTTCCCGATTACGATGCCGCTGATTTTGAGCTACATCGTGGGCGTGTCCGTCATTCTGCGCAATCCCGACGGGCCGGTGGCTTTCTGGATGTCGATGTTCCCGCTCACCTCGCCCATTGCCATGGTGATTCGCCTGCCGTTTGGCGTGCCGATGTGGCAGCTGGCGCTGTCCATCTTCCTACTCATTCTGGGCTTCCTGGGCGCGGTGTGGGTGGCGGCTCGCATCTACCGCGTGGGTATTCTGATGTACGGCAAGAAGGTAACGTACCGCGAGTTGGGCAAGTGGATGTTTTATAAAGGGTAAGTTCGACGAGCTATTTGCCGAACTTTGAACGTCATACGGAGCTTGTCGAAGTATCACTACCGTGAGAGTAATTGATTTACTACTGCGGTAGAGATGCTTCGACAAACTTCGTATGACGTTTTTTATAGCCGCTCCCAATTTTATGCGTTTCCTCCGTCTTACCAGCCTTTTCCTGCTACTCACCGGCCTCGCCAGCTTCACGCTCGGCGACCGGCCCGCCTACCGCCTCTTCACCGCCGCCGGCCAGCCAGCCGATTACGACCAGATGCTAACCGAGCTGGCCCAGGCCGACGTGGTGCTTTTCGGCGAGCAGCACAACGATGCCCTCGCGCACTGGCTGGAGCTGCAAGTAGCCAGGGACCTGCTGAAGCGGAAGAAGCCCGGCCAATTGGTACTGGGAATGGAAATGTTTGAGCGCGACGTGCAGCCGCTGGTAGCCCAATACGCCACCGGTACGCTGGCCGATACGGCCTTCGAGCGCCAGGCCCGCCCGTGGCCCAACTACGCCACCGACTACCGCCCGCTGCTGCAATTCGCCCGCGAAAACCACGTCCCCGTTATCGGTACCAACGCCCCGCGCCCCTTCGCCAAAGCCGTGGCCCAGCGCAGCCTTGCCGCCCTCGACAAGCTGCCCGCCGCCGACCGTGCTCTGCTCGCCCCGCTACCGCTAAAGGTCGATTATGACCTGCCCGGCTACAAAAACATGGCCGCCATGTTCGGCGGCGATAGCAAGGCCCACGGCGGCGGGGCGCAAAACATCATCCAGGCCCAGGCGCTGAAGGATGCGACGATGGCCCATTTCATCGAAACCAGCCGCCAGCCCGGCCAGACGCTGCTCCATCTCAACGGTAGCTACCACTCCGACCACCACGACGGCATCGTGGCCTGGCTGCGGCAGTCGGCACCCAGGCTGCGCGTCCGCACCATCAGTGTGGTGACGCAGGAGCAACTGCAGACGCTGGAGAAGGAGCAGGTGAACGTAGCCGATTTCGTGGTGGTGGTGCCGGTTGATGCGGCAAAGACGTATTAGACTATCTTAAATCAGGTATTGGAATTAATGCAATGGAGACAACCGCGTACTTGCGTAAACTCGCAAATGAGGGTAATGCAGACGCACAGTTTCGAGTTGGATATAGACTTGCTTTTGGTAAAAAAGGCCCAAAACCTCGGAATTGGAAGGAGATAATGAGTTGGTGGCTGAAAGCTGCCGACCAAGGATTACGTCGGGCTAAATTTTATTTGGGTACTTGCTTCGACCGGGGCTTGGGAGTTGAGCAAGATGCAGAAAAGGCGTTCGCCTACTTCATGGATGCGGCAAAAGACAACTTCGTTACTGCTCAGTACAATGTTGCCTTTAGTTATCGAGAGGGTAACGGCGTAGCGCAAGACCTGAAAAAAGCAGTTGAATGGCTAATACGAGCCGCTAAAAATGGGGATGAGGATGCTCAGCGCGACTTAGGCTACAGCTATTTTCACGGACAGGGAATTCAAGAGAATAAAATTGAGGCCGTGCGTTGGTACCGCAAAGCGGCAAAAGCAGGGGATGCTAAAGCACAGTACAATCTCGCGCTCTGCTATGCGGAAGGTGAGGGAGTAGCAAGGATGAAAAAGTGGGAAATTTACTGGCTTAAGCAGGCAGCAAATCAGAAGCATGTTAGCGCAAAAAAGCGCCTCCGCCAATTGGAAGTGCATTGATTTGCTGAATGAGCCGAAAATCTTAACTCAGAATCGAGGACTAACTTGCGCTCGCCCATTAGAAAAAGACTTGCTCCAAGAAACATGCCCGATACCGAACCCCAAAAACAAGCCCTGTTCCAGCAAGTGGCCGAGACGCTGAAGCAGCAAGGTTTCACCATTGCCCAGGAAGACCCTACGCGCCCGTGGGGCGGCTTTTTCGTGATTGACGAAGACCAAGCCCAGCAGTTTGCCGACACGTATTTCGACGGGCTGTCGGTTGACAACCTGCGCATTGCGGGCAAGCTGAGCCCGAAAGTGCTGCTCGTGGCCCCGCACCAGCGCCTGAGCTGGCAGTACCATCACCGCCGCGCCGAAATCTGGCAGGTGGTGCAGGGCCCCGTGGGCGTGGCCACCAGCGACACCGACGAGCAGGGCGAAGTGAAAAGCTACCAGGTGGGCGAGCGCATCGTGCTCAAGCAAGGCGAGCGCCACCGCCTCGTGGGCCTCAGGAACTGGGGGGTACTGGCCGAAATCTGGCAGCACACCGACGCCGACAACCCATCGGACGAAGACGATATCGTGCGCGTGCAGGACGACTTTGGGCGGTAAACGGTTTCTTTCAGCTTAGCATAAAAAAGCCCGGTTATGCCGGGCTTTTTTCGTGTACTCAAGGCCCTGAAAAGCTATTTGGGGTCTTCGCTGGGCTTTACCTTTTTCATGGCCTCGGCCAGCGACTGCTGGAGCTTGGCCCCGGAATCGGCCGGGGCCTTTTCGCTGATGTTGTACTGCTTCTGCAGCCGTTCCCATTCCTCGATGGCAATGAAAACACCAGTGATTTTGCCTTTGTCGTCGGAGAGATATTTAATGTCCATGCGTGGGGTAGTTGGGGTATTCAAAGTTTGAGTGAACGAGTCATGCAGCGTGCAGCGAAGCAGCTTGCTCGCCGCCAGTAATCTTTTTGATTGCATTGAGCGGTAAAGATGCTTCGCTACGCGCTGCATGATAATTACTCGCCGGGGCGGTAGGTTTTTTCGGCGTGGGCCTGCACGTCTTCGGGGTAAAAGCGCACTTCCTTGAAGCGGCCATTGCAGTATAAATCTGCTTGGTCGGTGAAGTGGGGAGTGCCGGGCCGGCTGCTCTGCCCGCCCGTGACCACCGAGCGCGCCACGATGCGCGGGCCAAACTCCACCACGGCCACGAAGCTATTGCCCACGTTGCCGTAGCGCTTTTTAGTGCCGGGGTAAGTGCGCGCCCCGAATGCGGCCAGCGAGCCCCAGGCCGACGACGTGAAGGCCACCGGCTGACTGGTCAACTTGTCGTCGTACTGCTCCTCGATGCGGCCGGTGAGGCGTTGGAAGCGGTTTACATCGCCCCAGGGCATTTTCCAGGTGCCAAAATCGCGGGTCAGGTCGTCGAGGGTTTCGGCGAGGGCCGCCGTCTTTTCCTGCGGGCTGGTGTTGGCCAGGGCAAACCGGGTGAAGGCGATGTAGTCCAGCTGCGGCTGCGCATCGGGCACGCGCGACCGGGCTTTGGCCAATAGCCGCTCGGCCCAATAAATGGCCACGGTCTGGGCCACCGAGGCTTTGCTGTAGTTGTGGTTCCAGGCGCGCAGTAGCGCTACGGCCTCGGCCAGGGCGGGAGCCGCGGCTTTGTCGGCCGAAGTGGGCTGGTAGGCCGTGAGCAGCGGCGGCAGCATGTCGTCGAACGCCGTGAGGTGCGGGTCGTCGGCGGCCGCAATCAGGGTATCGAGGCTGATGACGGCTTTGCGGCTGAGCACGCGCACGGCGTTCAGGCCGCGGTAGTTTTCGGCGTCGGGCGCTTCGTATTTGGGGTATTTGGCGGCCAGCGGGCTGCTGGGGCCGCTCACGGTGAACGGGGTCGAGTTGCAGTTTTGAATGAAGCCGCTGGCCGGGTTATGCACCTGCACCAGCTCGCTCACCGGGTGGAAGCCCTGCCACTCGGTGAGCGAGCTGGTGCCATCCACCGGCTGGCTCCAATCGAATTTCGGGTTGCGCCGGGGCATGAAGTTGCCGTGCCAGTAGGCGATGCTGCCCTTGGTATCGGCAAACACGGTGTTGTTTGAGGCGTTGCCGTTCAGTTTCATCACCGTCTGGAAGCTGGCGTAATCGGTGGCCTTGGTGCGCAGGTATGACTGTTGCAAGGCGGCCAGCGGCGCATTCATCATGCGCACCGCCACCCACTGCCCGGCCGCCTTTTGGGCTACGATGGGCCCGTGGTGCGTGCGGTAGGTGGTGAAGGCTTTGCGCAGAATTTTATCGCCTGATTTGTAGGGCAATATCACCTTTTGCGCCGTGACGGCGCGCAGCTTGCCATCGTATTTATAAAAAAACTTACCGCCCTTTTCCTCCACGGTTTCGAGGTATTCGTCCATCGAGTCGGCCTGGCTGGAGGTGTGCATCCAGCCGCAGTGCTCGTTGAAGCCCTGATAGATGAAAAACTGCCCCCACGTCACGGCCCCGTAGGCGTTCAGTCCCTGCTGGCTCACTACCTGCACTTCGGAGCGGAAGTAGAACGAAGTGTGCGGGTTGATAAGCAGCAGCGCGTGGCCGCTGGCGCTTTTAGCGGGCGCAATGGCGAAGCCGTTGGAGCCCACCGGCTCGCGGTCGGTGCGCCCGAAGTCGGTGTTAATCCAGGAGCTCGACTTCTGCGCGCCATAGAAATCCTTGATGCGGCCCAGCGGCACCACGCTGATGTTTCCTCCAATGCTGCCCTCGCTGAACATGAGCGGCATCCAGGGCTGGAAGCGGCGCAGCAGCCGGGGCTTCACGGTGGGGTGGGTGGCGAGGTAATAATTGGTGCCGGCCGCAAAGGCTTCGAGCAGCAGCTTCATCTCGGCCGGGGCTTTTTGGTAGATGCCGATGGCCTGGGTGCTATCCAGAAAGAGCCGGGCGCGCAGGTCGTGGTACAGCTGGGCCTCACCCTCCACTTCGGCCAGCCGGCCAATGGCATCGAGGTAATTGGTTTCGACGCGGTCGAAATCATCCTCGCACTGCGCGTAGAGCAGGCCGAAAACCGCGTCGGCATCGGTCTGGCCATAAATGTGCGGCACGCCGTAGGTGTCGCGCGTGATGCTGACCTGCCGGGCCTGCTGCTGCCAGCGCACTACTTCGGCCGGAGTGAATTTCTGGGCCGAAGCCGCGAGGCTGGCGATAATCAGGAGCAGCGAAAGAAGCAGACGCATCGGCCGGGGATTTAGTGGAACGGTGGGCGCGAAAGTAAACGAAAAAGCCCCGGCCGGTGGGCCGAGGCTCTTGTATGAGAAACGAGCGAGATGCCTCGGCTACGCTCGGCAAGACGACCAGAAAAATTATGCCGAGAACGACGAGCCGCAACCGCAGGTGCTCTTGGCCTGAGGGTTGTTGAAGACGAAGCCGCGGGCGTTGAGGCCGTCCTGGAAGTCGACTTCCATGCCCAGTACGTACATGGCGTGCTTTTTATCCATGATGAGCTTGAGGCCGTCGAGGTCGTAGGTTTCATCGGCATCCTTGGCCTTGTCGAAGCCCAGCAGGTAGCTCATGCCCGAGCAGCCGCCGCCCTGCACGCCGATGCGCAGGCCGTAATCGGCGGGCACGTTCTTCTCCTGGATGATATTTTTTACCTCTACCACGGCGCGGTCGGTGAGGGAAATGGGGGCGAGGGTGGCAACAGCAGCCATAATGAGAGTTGATTTAGCGGGAAGTGGATAACAAAGATACGGCGGTATCGGGGCGTAAACAGCGGTTGGGCTCCGGCGGTTCACGGCGTAGTTTTGCAGCTTGTGCGGTAAGCTTCAGCTTGCCGTGTTGTGTACCCTATGGCCTTACGGCAAGCTAAAGCTTACTTCACAATGGAATCGACTACCTATTTCTACGACCTGCTCAAAACCATTCTGCCCGCACTCATTGTGGCCGGGGCTATTTATTTCCTGTTCAAGGAGTTTTTGGAGAAGGAACAGCAGCGCCGCCTCATCGAGCTGCGGCTCGAAAGCAACAAAACCACGCTGCCGCTGCGCCTGCAGGCCTACGAGCGCATTGTGCTGCTGCTGGAGCGCATTTCGCCCAACAACATCCTCGTGCGCCTGAGCAGCGCCGGCTCCACCGCGCCCGAGTTTCATCGGCTGCTGCAGCAGGAAATCCGGGCCGAGTACGACCACAACCTCTCGCAGCAGCTCTATATCTCGGCCGAGGCTTGGACACTGGTGAAGGAAGCCAAAGAAAACGTGCTCACGATGATAAACCGCGCCTTCCACGGCATCCAAAATCCGGCGCAGGCGCGCGGCACCGAGCTGGCCAAGCGCGTACTCGAAGGGCTGATGCTGGACGGGGCCGAGCCCACCGCGCAGGCGCTAGCCGTGGTGAAGAACGAGGCGGCCGGGCTGTTTTAGCTTGTGCCTGGTAGGCGCACCATCATGCACAAGCTAACGCATGTGCTACACTGCTGCCGCTACCGCCTCAATAGCACGCTGGTAGCACTCTTCATACAGCGGCACAATATTCTCCACGGCAAATTCTTCGGCGCGGGCGCGGGCGGCGGCTTTGAAGCGGGGCAAATTCTCATCATCGAGCACGAAGAGGGCATTTTTCACCATATCGGCCACGTCGCCGATTTCGCTGAGCATGCCGGTCACGCCGTGCACGTTCAGCTCGGGGATGCCGCCGGCGTTGGTGCTCACCACGGGCACTTCGCAGGCCATGGCTTCGAGGGCGGCGAGGCCGAAGCTCTCGTTTTCGGAAGGCATCAGGAACAGGTCGCCCACGCTGAGCACTTCCTCCACGGCTTCGAGCTTGCCCAGAAAACGTAGGTCGCGGTGCACATCGAGGTCGCGGGCCAGCTTTTCCATGCGGTTACGGTCGGGGCCGTCGCCCACGAGCAGCAGCTTGGCGGGGATTTTTTCGCGCACGCCCACAAAAATCCGGAGCACGTCTTCCACCCGCTTCACGGTGCGAAAGTTACTGGTGTGGATGAGCAGCTTCTCGCCCTCGGGGGCGATGGCAGCCCGGAAATGGCTTTTCTCCTGCTTCTTGAAGCGGTGCAGGTCGATGAAGTTGGGAATAACCGTAATATCCTTCTCGACGGCAAAATACTGGTAGGTTTCGCGCCGCAAATCATCCGAAACGGAAGTCACGCCATCGCTCTGGTTGATGCTGAACGTAACGACCGGCTCGAAGCTGGCATCCTTGCCCACGAGGGTAATATCGGTGCCGTGCAGCGTGGTGACCACCGGAATCTGGATGCCGCGCGAGCGCAGAATCTGCTTGGCCATGTAGGCTGCCGAGGCGTGCGGAATGGCGTAGTGCACGTGTAGCACGTCGAGCTTTTCGTTCTGTACGATGTCGACCATCTTGCTGGTGAGGGCCAGCTCGTAGGGCGGAAACTGGAACAGCGGATACGCCGGCACATACACCTCGTGGTAGAAGAGGTTCTCGTTGAAAAAGTCGAGCCGCACCGGCTGGCTGTAGGTGATGAAGTGCACGCGGTGGCCGCGCTGGGCCAGGGCCTTGCCCAATTCCGTGGCCACTACGCCGGAACCACCAAACGTAGGATAACAGACAATACCGATGTTCATAGGAGGGCTAACGCGAAAATGGGCGTCGCGTTCTGCCTAACCGGAAATCAGGCGGGATGTTGGCGAGGCCGCGCATGTGTCCGAAGACGCGGAAGCCGGCTCAATGTTGTTTTGGTACGGCCGCGCTACCGGTGGTTTCGGAAGAAGCGTCGGGGTCGGCTGCTACTTCGGCCACCTAATCAACCGAATAGGCACCTTTGCTACAGCTCGAAAAAATACGTGGCCGTGAGCTGCGCCACCCGGTTATAAGCCCGGTCAGCGTTGAAATCGTGGTAGTACGGGTTTTCGGAGATAAGGCCTTTCATTGGCTGGTGCAGGTTGCGCAGGCCGAGCCCGTAGCCCAATTGCATCTGCAAAGGTCCCTTGCGGTAGCCCAGACCGAAATTTACACCAGCATCAACGCGGCGGTTTTCGGTGTCGGCGCCGTAGCGAATTTTCCCGTCGAAATCGTATGGCCTAAACCGGGCCGCCGGAGAAGACTGCCATAGCGTACCGTGCTGCCGCCCACCCAAGCCCAGCGCCACGTAAGGCCCCGCAAATACCTGGAAGCCGTGCAGGGTGTACACCACGTTCACCGGCAGCTCCAGCCAGTTGTAGCGGCTGAGGGTGGAAGTCTCCGTGCTACTAACACCTGCGAAGCCGTTGATAGAAGTGGCGGCGTCAAACTGCTCGCCTTTTTGCGAAAACACCAGCGCGGGCTGCAAGGCAACGTGTCTGAATGCGACCTCCAGCACCGCGCCCGCCTGCCAGGCGTAGAGGGCCGACTTGCTGGCCGAATAGTAGTACGCCGAGCTAGGGGAGGTATTGGACGGCTCCACGGTAGACAAGGCCCGGTTGAGCCCGCCGCGCACGCCCAGCCGGTACGTATGTTGGGCCGAAGCAGTAGCTGCACCCAGCAGCAAAGTCAGCAGTAGAGGGTAAAATCGGGGCATCGGAAAGGGTGGTTAGGTGAACAATATCGTGTTGACCGCTGCCTTCCCCCAAACGTTGCGCGAGGGGTTACTCCTTCGCCTTGCCCGCTGCCAACGACTTGTAAATCACCTCGTGAATGCGGGTGCGAATGTTGTACTGGCGCAGCTTGTTGTTGCCGGCGTCGGGGTACACGCGGTTGGAGAGGAAGACGTAGAGGATGCCGTTTTCCGGGTCCATCCACACGCAGGTGCCCGTGAAGCCGGTGTGGCCAAAGGTGCTGGCCGGCGAGAGGCTGCTGGTGGGGCCGTGGCCTTCGCCCTGCTCGGGCGTGCCGTGGTCCCAGCCCAGGCCGCGGCGGCTGCCAGCCGTTTGGGGGCGCGCAAACTCGGTAACCACGGGCGAGGCGAAGAACTGTGAGCCGCCATATTTGCCGTTTTGCAGGTTCATCTGCATCAGCACGGCCAAGTCGTTGGCGGTGGCGAAGAGGCCGGCGTGGCCGCCCACGCCGCCCACGAGGGCGGCCGTCTGGTCGTGCACCGTGCCCTGTAGCTGCTCGCGGCGGTAGTAGGTGTCGTTTTCGGT
>JALYUH010000462.1 GCA_030853985.1 Bacteroidota bacterium
TCGCGCGTGACCAACTTCACCGACAAGACCAAGAAAACCCCTTTCCAGCTCGAACACAGCTACATCGCCATCGCTACGGGCGGCATCGCCGGCAAAGGCCCCGGCAAAAGCACCGAGCGCAACATTCTGCCGCACCCGTATTCCGACTTCATCTACGCCGTCATCATCGAAGAATATGGCCTGCTGGGTGGCTTCGTCATCCTGTTTCTCTATTTGGCCTTCCTTTATAGAGGGCTTAAAACGGTGATGAACAGCTACGGCGCATTTGGCGGTCTACTCTCGGCGGGCCTTAGTTTTAGTCTGGTTTTGCAGGCGCTGGTGAACATGGGCGTGGCCGTGGGCCTGGGTCCCATCACCGGCCTGCCGCTGCCACTGTTGAGCATGGGCGGCACCTCGCTTATTTTCACCGGCATCAGCATCGGCATCATCTTGGCCGTAAGCCGGGGCGAGCGCGAAATCCGCCCTGTGACCGGCGAGCCGGAAGACACGGCCCGGATTCCCAAAGTATCGGTCAGCTACTAGTGAAAACTCGGCAAGTATTAGTCGCCGATTATGGTGGCCTTCGTTTTGAAATTGAGGATGATTTACCAGCAGTAGGCTCTTATTTATACGTTTACTTTAATGGTTGAACCCTGTTCGATTACCTCCAAGACACCGAATTAGACGCAAAAGAATTCGCGTTGAAAATGTTTGGTGTTCCTATGAAACTGTGGAAGCTTGAAGAATCAAATTTTATGGCCGTAAGTACAACCGAACCCTTGCGTATCATTATCAGTGGCGGCGGCACGGGCGGGCATATTTTCCCGGCCGTGGCCATTGCCAACGAAATTCGGTTCCGTTACCCCAACGCCGAAATCCTCTTTGTCGGGGCCAACGGCCGCATGGAGATGACCCGCGTGCCCGATGCCGGCTATAAAATCGTGGGCCTCGATATCACCGGCCTGCAACGCCGCCTCACGCCCCAGAACCTGCTGTTTCCGTTGCGGGTAATTCGCTCGGTGCGCAGAGCGGGGAAGCTGATTGAGGAATTCCGGCCCGATGCCGTGGTAGGAGTGGGGGGGTACGCGTCGGCCCCGGTGCTGCTGGCCGCCACCTCGCGGGCCATTCCTTCCCTCATTCAGGAGCAGAATTCCTACGCCGGCCTTGTGAATAAGCTGCTGGCCAAGCGGGTGGACAAAATATGCGTGGCGTATGATGGCATGGAGAAGTTCTTCCCCGCCGACAAGTTAATCCTCACCGGCAACCCTGTTCGCACCGAAATTGCCCTCGGCCAGCGCGCCGAAGCCCTGCACTTCTTTGGCCTCGACCCCAACAAGAAAACCCTACTGGTGATGGGTGGCAGCCTCGGCGCGCGCACCCTCAACCAAGCCACCGCCGCCGCCCTACCGCGCCTGCTCGAAGCCGGCATCCAGCTCCTCTGGCAAACCGGCAAGCTCTACTTTCCCGAAGCCCGCCAGCAGGCCGACCAAGCCGCCGGCCTCCACGCCCTGGAGTTCATTCAGCGCATGGACTTGGCCTACGCCGCCGCCGATGTCGTCATCAGCCGCGCCGGAGCGCTGTCAGTATCCGAGCTCTGCCTAACCGGCAAAGCCAGTATCCTGGTGCCCTCGCCCAACGTGGCCGAAGACCACCAGACCAAAAACGCGCTGGCCCTCGTCAGCAAGGGGGCCGCCGTCCTCATCACCGACGAGCACGCCCCCGAACGCCTCTACGACGAAGCATTGCGCTTGCTAAGCGACCCAGAGCGCCAGCAGCAACTCAGCCTCCGCGTCCGCGAGCTGGCCCGGCCCCATGCAACCGTCACGATTGTGGACGAGTTGCTTCGATTAGTTAAAAATTAAAAATGAATAATTAAAAAGTGGTGCTCCACAATGGTTGGGGCCTCATCCACTAACTATCCATTCTTAATTTTTAATTCGCAATTTTTAATTCAGCACTTTGGAGCAGTTCCCCTACGTTTTCTTCCTCGGCATTGGTGGCATTGGCATGTCGGCCCTGGCCCGCTGGTTTCGGGCCAACGGCCATCAGGTGAGCGGCTACGACAAAACCGAAACGCCTCTCACCCGCGCCCTCACCGCCGAAGGCATCGCCATTCACTACGCCGACGCGGTAGCGAACATCCCGGCCGAAATCCGCGAGAACCGCGCCCAGACGCTAGTCGTCCTCACGCCCGCCATCCCGGCTGACAGCTTGGAATGGGCCTGGCTGCGGGCCGAAGGCTACGACATCCGCAAGCGCAGCCAGGTGCTGGGCGTGCTCACCCAGGGCCGCTACACCATTGCGGTGGCCGGCACCCACGGCAAAACCACCACCAGCAGCATGGTAGCCCACTTGCTGCACCACGCAGGCATTGATTGCGGGGCGTTCCTAGGCGGCATTTCGGTGAATCTGGGCAGCAACCTGCTGCTGCCCGCCACCGCTGAAGCACCCATCGTGGTGGAAGCCGACGAGTACGACCGCAGCTTCCTGACCCTATTCCCGGACGTGGCCATCGTGACCAGCACCGACGCTGACCACCTCGATATCTACGGCGACCAATCGGCCCTGATTGACTCGTTCCGCCAGTTCGTGGCCCAGATTAAGCCCGGCGGCACGCTGCTCCTCAACCATACCGCCGATGCCAGCGTGGCCGCCGCCGCGCCGGCCGGTACCCGCATCATCCGCTACGGCCTCTCGCCGGAGCAGGGCCCCGAACTGTTCGCCGCCAACATCACCGCCGAGGGCCACCGTTTCCATTTCGACCTGCACCGCCCCGATGCCACCGTGCTGGGCCTGGAGCTGGCCGTACCCGGCTACCACAACGTCGAAAACATGCTGGCCGCCTCCGCCGTAGCCCAGCTTCAGGGAGTAGGAGAGGAGCCGCTACGCGCCGCCGTGGCCGATTATAAGGGCGTAAAGCGCCGCTTTGAATTCGTGGTAACCACGCCCGAAAACGTTTATTTAGACGATTACGCCCATCATCCACGCGAAATTGAAGCCTTCTTGCGTTCCGTGCGGGCGCTCTACCCCACCAAGCGGCTGCGTGTTATTTTTCAACCTCATCTGTTCACCCGCACCCGTGACTTTGCCGCCGGCTTTTCCCAGAGCTTAAGTATTGCAGATGAGGTGTTTTTGTTGGATATTTACCCCGCCCGCGAGAAGCCGCTACCCGGCGTGAATGCCGAAATGCTCTTGGCAGAAATCACTGCTCCCACTAAAGCCCTCGTGACCAAAGAACAAGCCCTGGCCGCCGCCCAAACCGACACATCTTTCGACGTGCTGGCCACGGTCGGCGCGGGGGATATCGATACGCTGGTGCCGCAGCTGAAACGGATGCTAACGGAGCGGTGGAAGTAGTTTATTAACACGTTAAAAACTGTCATGCTTCGCTGCGCTCTGCATGACGGTCCTAGCCTCGCCTTGCCCTTCTAACAACTTATACCCGCCTACCCCACACCCTCAGACCCTACTTTGGAACGCACCGTTAGAAACTTACTCGTAGCCGCTGCCTGCCTGCTGGTGTTGGGCGCGCTGGGCGCGTTCGCCGCCGTGCGCCAGTCCAATCGCTCGGTCGATGCCGTGAAGGTGAATATTGCCAACGAGTTCGATAACTACTTCATCTCCGAGCGCGGCGTTACGGCGCTACTCACCAAGGGCGGCAAGGAGCCCGTTATCGGCACCCAGCCCGAAGGCCCGCGTCTGCGCGTACTCGAAGCCCGCCTGAAGGCGCATGCCTTCGTACGCGAGGCCCAGGTGTACCGCGATTTGGCCGGCAACCTGCACGCCGATGTGCGCCAGAACCGCCCCATCGCCCGCCTCACGCACCCCGACACCCGCCTCGACACCTACGTCGACGCCGAAGGCCGCGCCCTGCCGCTCTCGCCCCTGTTTACGGCCCGCGTAGCCACCGTAGCGCGTCCCGGCGGGGGCAGCCTGCCAACTGGATTTTTCCAGGACAGCACCGGGCGGCATTACCTGGAGTTTTTGCGCTACGTAGACGAGCATGAATTTTGGAAAGCGCAGGTCTCGGAGGTGTTTATTGAGCCGGGCGGCAAGCTGTCGTTCACGCAGCAAGTAGGTGACCAACGTATCGAATTCGGGCTCCCCGAAAATATTTCGGAGAAATTCGCCAAGCTTATGGTATTTTACCGTCAAATTCCGTCAGTTTTGGGGTGGGACACCTACCACCGCGTAAACGTCGAATACCAAAATCAGATTATTTGCGAATAGCAATTTGCTGAAAAATAGGCTGTTAGGCCTTAGATTTTCATTCCAACCCCACCGCTTCTTCACTGCTCGCCAGCACCGCTCCATATGCAACAAGACAAAATCGTCGTCGGGCTCGACATTGGTACCACAAAAATCTGCGCCCTGGTGGGCCGCAAAAATGAGTTCGGCAAACTCGAAATTCTGGGCATGGGCAAAGCCGTGTCGGAGGGGGTTTCGCGGGGCATCGTGCTCAACATCGACAAGACCGTAGACGCCATCAAAAGGGCTATTCGGCAGGCCGAAGAACAGTCCGGAATTAGCATTGGAGTGGTAAACGTCGGCATCGCCGGCCAGCACATCAAGAGCCTCCAGCACAACGGCAGCATCACGCGCAACTCGCACGATACCATCGGGCCGGAAGACGTGGCGCGCCTCACGCAGGACATGTACCGCCTCGTGACCCAGCCCGGCTCGCAAATCATTCACGTGATGCCGCAGGACTACAAAGTAGACTACGAGGAAGGCATTTC
>JALYUH010000478.1 GCA_030853985.1 Bacteroidota bacterium
GGCTATTCCTGGTAGCGGTGGCCTTAGCGCTCTTCGGCTTGGCATAGGTTGAGCACTGCTATTGCTGGCGCGTGTGGCAGCCATACGTCGGCAGTTCGCCCGCTACTGGCCGGGAGTAGTTTACCCACCCAAAAACCTACTACTTAGAATGGGATTCTACGAAACGTTGTACTGGGCGGAGGTTGTGTTTATGACCGTATTCACGGCCGGCTGCCTGTTCACGGGCATCGTCGTATTACGGAAGGTAACTGGCAAATGGGCCAAGGCGATGGGAATAGGGTTGCTCGCTTTCGGAACATACCCGATATCGGAGTTGTGGTCCTTCGTCGTCTAGCACGCCCCTGCGAAAAACCCGGCCGCACTGGCCACTTTTTGGGTTTTAGGAGCCGTATGTTTTGCCGCTGCCTCCGTGACTGTTAGCCAGCCGCCGCTGTGAAGTTTCGCCGGTATGCCCGCATAAGTTCCTGAACAAAAGAACGTTATGATTTACTATGCGCTTCATAACGTTCCTTTGTTCGGGTACTTATGCCGAGCGCATCGGGCGCTTCTCCAGAATCAGCTTGGTGCGGTATTCGTAGAGGCCCATCTCGAGGCCCACCGGGAAGGAGTGGGGGTTGAGGAAGCGGCGCACGCTGGGGTCGAGGCTTTGCACTTCGCGCTGGGCGGTGGCGCGGCTTTCGGCCAGGGTGGGCAGGTCGAGCACGCGGCGGCCACGCCGGAACACCGGCTCCAGCAGCTCGCGGAAGGACGTATCGGGCCGGATGGGCAGGCGACGGGTGCTATCGGCGGGGTCCACGAGCAGGAGGTGGTTGGGCAGGTCCTCGGCCGTGTTGTACAGCATGTCGGCGCGGGGCTGGCCGTGCTCGTTGAAGTAGCGGCGGATTTGCAGGATGCCCGGGATGCTGGTTTTGGCTACCTGCTCGGAGAGCTTAATGGTGAAATCCCAGCCCGAATTGTCGGCCTTGCGCAAAGCGGCCAGCTTGTACACGCCCCCCAGCGCGGCCTGGTTGTAGGCCGTCACGAGCTGGGTGCCCACGCCCCAGGTATCGATGCGCGCGCCCTGCTGCTTGAGGCTGGTGATGAGGTTTTCCTCCAAATCGTTGCTGGCCACGATGCGCGTTTTCGTGAATCCGGCCTCGTCCAGCACCGCCCGCGCCTCGCGGCTGAGGTAGGCCAAGTCGCCCGAATCGAGCCGGATGCCGGCCAGTTCGTGGCCGTTGGCGCGCATCTCGCGGGCCACCTTAATGGCCTGCCGCACGCCCTCAATCGTGTCGTAGGTATCCACCAGAAACACCGAGTCGTCGGGAAACGCCTTCGCATAAGCCCTAAAGGCGTCCACCTCGTTGGCAAACGACATCACCCAGCTGTGGGCGTGCGTGCCGCGCACCGGAATACCGTAGCGCATGCCCGCCAACACGTTGCTGGTAGCATCGGCCCCGCCCAGGAAAGCCGCCCGGCTGGCTCCCAGGCCGCCATCGAAGCCTTGGGCGCGGCGCAGGCCGAACTCCAGAATCTGGTCCGATGGCCCGGCGGCTTCGCGGATGCGGGCGGCCTTGGTGGCAATCAGGGTCTGGAAATTGATGAGCGTGAGCAGGGCCGTTTCGAGCAGCTGGGCCTGCAACAGCGGCCCCTGAATGCGCATGATGGGCTCGTTGCCGAACACCACCGTGCCCTCCGGCACCGCATCAATATCGCAGCGAAACTTCATGTCGCGCAGGTATTCCAGAAACTCGGCCGGGAACATCACCCCGCCCTGGCTGCCGCGCAGGCTGCCAAGGTAGGCCAGGTCGTCTTCCGAGAATTTCAGGTTTTCGACCCAGTCCACGGCCAGGGCCAGGCCCGCCGCCACCGCGTACCCGCCCTGGAAAGGCGCTTTGCGGAAGTAGAGATGAAACACCGCCTCGCGGTCCTGCAAACCCTGCTGCCAGTAGCCGTAGGCCATCGTGAGCTGGTATAAGTCGGTAACGAGGGCGAGCGAGGGCGCGTAGAGGCCGGAGAGGGGGGCTGCGTTCATACCACGAAGTAACAGCCGGCCGGCGCTTTTGCTTGCGGCTGGGCGCGGACGGGAGCCTAATGCGCCGGCCGGCGCTACCTTGCGCAGCCAATTCAGCCATGACAAAGAAGAAAGAAAAAAGCCCCCGCCCCGCCATCTGGGCGCGCGTGGTGGACGTGCGCTGGCGGCTGGCCCTGGGGTTGGGCGTGGGCGTGGGAGCCGCCCTGCTGGCTCCCGTGCTGCTGGGCCCGCTGGCCCGCGTTGTGATTGGTTGGGTGGGCTTCGCCGCCACCGACCTGGCCCTGATACTGCTGGGCATGTGGCAGGCCGACACCGACGACATCCGCCGGGTGGCCGCCTCCGAAGACCTGCCCCGCACCCTGGCCTTCGGGCTGGTGATTGGGGCCGCCCTGGCCAGCATGGGCGCGGTCGTGGGCCTGATGGGCTCGGTGAAGGGCCTCTCGAAAGACCTGCGCGCGCTGCACGTCGGGCTCAGCATTGCCGCCGTGGTGCTGGCCTGGACGCTGGTGCACCTCGTGTTCACGCTCCGCTACGCCCACGCCTATTATGATGCCGATGCCGACACCGGCCAGGACACCGGTGGCCTGGTCTTCCCCGACGACCAGGGCCCGGCCGACGGCCCCAAGCTCACGCCCAACTACGTCGATTTCGCCTACTTTTCCTTCATCATCGGCATGACGGCCCAAACCGCCGATATCGGCATCAGCAGCCGCGCGCTACGGCGCGTATCGCTGCTGCACAGCCTCATCGCCTTCATCTTCAATACCGTCATCGTGGCCCTCACCATCGGCACCATCGGCGGGATGCTGAACTGAGGCCCACCCGAAAACCCGTACTAATACGGGCCACGCCCGACCCCAAAACCCGGGGCAGGCGCTACGAAATCAGCCCCCGGCTCACGGCCAGCTTGATGAGGGCGGCGGTGTTCTTGGCCTGGGGTTTGGCGATGATGTTCTGGCGGTGGGTTTCGATGGTGCGCTTGCTGGTGAAGAGCTTATCGGAGATTTCGCCGTTGGTCAGGCCCTCGGCAATCAGCTTCAGCACCTCCAGCTCGCGGGCCGTGAGCTCGGCCCCCGCCGCGCCCCCGCCCTCGGGCACCTGGCTGGCCGACTGCGCCACGGCCTTGTACAGCATGTTCAGGCCGATTTCGGTGCACAGAAACGGGTTGCTGGCCGCCACCGTCCGAATGGCATGCGTGATTTCGCTGATGGCGGCGTTTTTGAGCACGTAGCCCAGCGCGCCGGCTTCCAGCATGCGGGCCACGTAGTTTTCGTGGTCGAGCATGGTGAGCACCAGCACGCGCACGTCGGGGAAGCGCTGGCGCAGCTCGGGCATGGTGGCAAAGCCGTCGAGCACGGGCATCTGCACGTCCATCAGCACCACATCGGCGGAGGTAGTTTCCAGCATGGCCAGCACTTCGGCCCCGTTGCTGGCTTCGCCCACTACTTCGAGGTCCGTTTCGGCCGAAAGCAGCGCACGAATCCCATCGCGCAGAATGGTATGGTCGTCGGCGAGAATAATTCGGGTCATGGCGGGCACAGGGGTAAGAATAGCGAAACGAGTTCCGGCAAACAAAGTTGGACCCGGGAGCGCGCCGCACAAACTGGCTCCGTATTTGTACCAAGTGCACCCGGCCAGCCGGCCGTTTTTCAAGGGATTTATACGGCTTTTATTCGCCGCATCATAGTTGAGCTTGGGCAGGCCGTAGCTTCGGGTTGCCAAAGGCAGAAAAGGCTTTGCGGCCCCAATAAAATAATATTTTTCAGCTCCAACTCCAGCTACGTCTCTGCCCCTCATGATTCGACTGCTTCTTACGGAAGGCAACCCCGCGGAACGGCAGGCGCTACGGCTCGGCCTGGCGGCCGCGGCGGGCCTCGCCGTAGTAGCCGAAGCCGGTACCAGCGCCGAGCTGCTGGCCGCGCTGGCTCCCGCCGCCCCCACCGTGCTGCTGCTCGACCTGGCCCTGCCCGGGGCCGATGCCTTTAGCCTGCTGGCCACCCTGCGCGAGCAGCAGCCGCACCTGCGCATCGTGGCCCGGGGCGAGCTCACCAATGAGCAATACGTGGCCCGCACCTTCGATTTGGGTGGCCACGGCTATCTGCACAAAACCTCGCT
>JALYUH010000504.1 GCA_030853985.1 Bacteroidota bacterium
CACGGCCAACTTAAAGGGCAAACTGTAGTCGCGCTGACTACGCCGCACGCGCGGCTCAGAGGGGTTTTGCATGACATCTTTTGGAAAAGTGTCAACACATAGCCGGACGGGACAGTTGAATAAAAAAGTCCTGCCCGTGACGGCAGGACCTTTGTTGTACCAGAGACGGGACTCGAACCCGTAAGCCACTGAAGGCAAGTGAGTTTAAGTCACTCGTGTATACCGTTCCACCACTCCGGCCAGTTTATTTATGCTGATTTTTACCCCGGTAGTTTATGGTTTGTGCGTGGCAGTTGGGGCAAAGCAAGCGCAAGTTAGCAATGCGGTGGTCATTATTGATTCCATTGTCGTAGTGAAGTTCCAACGGAATGGGCTGCCCCCGCCAGGTTGCCAAGCCACAGTCTTCACATTTATGCTGCTTGACTCCTTAAGTAAACGTCCACGCAGCCCATGCGTGAAGGCATAAGGCGAATGCTCGACCAGAATTTCAGCCAGCGTGGCTTTATGACCAAAGCTCTCATAACGCTCCCCTGGTTCCAGGCCGCACCGGTAAAATGGCTGGTATCCAACCCCAGTTTGGCAATGCGGGCGTGCACCGTTTTGCAGTTGCCCCCGGCTGGCACCAGTTCGATGCGGCCCAGCACCTGCCGCACCGAAGGGCTGTCGGCCACCGCCTGCCGAAACTCGTCGTCGGTACTCAGGCATTTGCGTGTTGCAGCCATGGGACTGGGGTAAAACAAAAAACGCTGCCCGAAGACAGCGTTTTTTTGAACTTTTGGAGCGGGAGACGAGGTTCGAACTCGCGACCTCGACCTTGGCAAGGTCGCGCTCTACCAACTGAGCTACTCTCGCAGGAGGTTCAGAACAATTTTCGTTGTGCTGAATGGTGCGACAAAGGTAAGGTGATTTTTTGAGGAAGCAAGTGGCAGGTGTGGAAATGTTCATTCCAGAGGCCTTTCTGCTTCATTTTCAGCCGCAAAAATTTAACTTTTTCCTAATGTCAGCTTCAATTCGTTCAGCTTCATCAGCGCTTCGATGGGCGTAAGCGTGTTCACATCGAGGTGCTGAAGCAGCTCGCGGATGCGCTCCAAGGCAGGGTCGCTGGGCTCGAAGATGCTAAGCTGGGCGCGCGGGGCGGTGGCCACGGCTGTAGTGGCACGCGGCCGGGGCTGGGCCGGCTCACGGGGCGGTGGCACGGCAATACCGGCCCGGCTGGTGCTGCCGTTGGCTTCGATACCGGCCAGCACGTCATCAAACTCTGTAGGCACGCTGTCCTCAGCCCCGGCGCTGGCGCGCTCTATTTCGAGGTGGTGCATGATTTCGTTGGCGCGGAGGACCACCGAGGTGGGCATGCCGGCCAGCCGGGCTACGTGGATGCCGAAGCTATGCTCGGAGCCGCCGGGCTGGAGCTTGCGCAGGAAGAGGATGCGGCCGTCGGCTTCCTTCACGGCCACGTTGTAGTTGCGCACGCGGAGGCAGTCGTCGGCCAGCTGGTTGAGCTCGTGGTAGTGGGTGGCGAACAGGGTTTTAGCCCGGGCTTTGGGGTTGTTGTGCAGGTGCTCCACAATAGCCCAGGCAATGCTGATGCCGTCGTAGGTGCTGGTGCCGCGCCCGATTTCGTCCATCAGCACCAGGCTTCTATCCGAGAGATTGTTGAGGATGGACGCGGTTTCGGTCATCTCCACCATGAAAGTGCTTTCGCCCTTGCTCAGGTTGTCGGAAGCGCCGACGCGGGTAAAAATCTTGTCGATGATGCCGATGGTGGCGGCCTCAGCGGGCACGAAGGAGCCAATCTGGGCCAATAGCACGATGAGGGCCGTCTGGCGCAGCAGCGCGGACTTACCGGCCATGTTGGGGCCGGTAATTACCACAATCTGCTGGTCGTCCTGGTCGAGGCAGATGTCGTTGGGAATGTAGCTCTCGCCGGGCGGGAGCTGCCGCTCGATGACGGGGTGGCGGCCGGCTTTGATGTCGAGCAGGGTGCCGTCGTTCACCACGGGCTGCACATAGCGCTGCTGCCGGGCCGTGAGGGCAAAGCTGGCCAGGCAATCCATGATGCCAATGGCGCGGGCATTCTGCTGAATCTGGGGCACGAAATCGAGCGCGGCCAGCACCAAATCATTGTAGATGCGCTGCTCGATTACGAACAGTTTTTCCTCGGCGTTGAGGATTTTCTCCTCGTAGGTTTTCAGCTCCTCGGTCACGTAGCGCTCGGCGTTCACCAGCGTCTGCTTGCGAATCCACTCGGCGGGCACCTTGTCCTTGTGGGCGTTGGTGACTTCGAGGTAATAGCCGAATACCCGGTTGTAAGCCACTTTCAGCGACGAAATGCCGGTGTTGCGCTGCTCGCGCATCTGGAGTTGCAGCAGGAAATCTTTGCCCGAGAAAGCCAAGGCGCGCAACTCGTCCAGTTCGGCATCGATGCCCGCGTTCAGCACGCCGCCCTGGTTGGTGAGGATGGGTGCATCGGGCTTGATTTTGGTGAGGATTTCCTGGCGCAGGTTGGCGCAGGGGTTGAGCTGCTCGGCCAATTTCACCAACGCTTTCACGCCGGAGGCGGCCAGCCGCTCGCGCATGGGGGCCACGGCTTCGAGCGCGCGGGCCAGCTGGATGAGCTCGCGGGGGTTCACGCGGCGTACGGCGACTTTGGAAATCAGGCGCTCCAGGTCGTTGATTTGGCGCAGATGCTGGGTGAGGTCGCCGAGCAATTCTTCATCGGCCACCAACGCGGCCACCGTATCGAGGCGACGCTGAATCTGGCTTACCTCCTTCAGGGGCAGCACTATCCACTTGCGCAGCAGGCGGGCGCCCATGGGCGTGAGGGTCTGGTCAAGCACGTCGATGAGGGGCACGCCGCCGGGGTGCTGGGCGTGCACCAGCTCCAGGTTGCGCACCGTGAAGCGGTCGAGCCACACGTATTTATCCTCCTCTAACCGGCCCAGACTGGCAATGTGCTGGATGTCGGTGTGCTTGGTTTCGGCGAGGTAGTGCATGATGCAGCCGGCCGCAATCACGCCTTCTTTCAGGTTATCCACTCCGAAGCCTTTCAGGGAGGTGGTCCGGAAGTGGCGGGTGAGAATATCGTGCGTGTAATCAGCGCCGAAAACCCAGTCATCGAGCGCGTAGGTGCAGTAGTCGGGGCCGAAGTTCTGCTCGAACTCGCCCCGGCTTTTCTTGCAGAACAGCACCTCGGCGGGGCTGAAATTCTGCATCAGCTTGCCCAGATAATCGAGCGTGCCCTGCGCGGCCAAAAACTCACCGGTGCTGATATCGAGAAAAGAAATGCCGGCCTCGGTTTTGCCGAAGTGAATGGCGGCCAGGTAGTTGTTGCTACGCCGCTCCAGCACGTTGTCGTGCATGCTCACGCCGGGCGTCACCAGCTCGGTGATGCCGCGCTTCACGAGGCCCTTGGCTTCCTTGGGGTTTTCGAGCTGGTCGCAGATGGCCACGCGCTGGCCGGCGCGCACCAGCTTGGGCGGGTAGTTGTCGAGGGAATGGTGGGGGAAGCCGGCCAGGGCCACTTCGCTGCTGCTACCGGCCCCGCGCTTGGTGAGCGTGATGTCGAGTATGCGGCTGGCCGTGACGGCATCCTCGCCGAAGGTCTCGTAAAAATCGCCCACCCGGAACAGCAGCACCGCGCCCGGATGCTGCTGCTTGAGCTGGTAATACTGCTTCATCAGCGGCGTTTCGGTCACGGCCGGAATGGGCACGGTGAAGTGGTCGGGGCCGACGGATTTGATGACGAATTCTTTTTTGGGTGCAGGCAAGGCAAGTAGCGCGAACTTTGTAGTTCGCGTTTGTGGCGAGTGAATAAATAACGGAAGCCCGAAAGCCAACCGGCCGCAAGGCGCTTTGGCGGACCTTTAACCAACGATGCGAACGACAAAGTTCGCGCTACTAACCATGCGAAAACTCACAATGGCCGAACTGAACCGGGCCTCGGTTGATGACTTCAAAAGTACGCCCAAAAGCCCCGTGGTTTTGGTGCTCGACAACGTGCGCAGCATGCACAACGTGGGCGCGATATTCCGCACAGCCGATGCCTTTGCGCTGGAAAAAATCTACCTCTGCGGCTACACGCCGCGCCCGCCGCACCGCGAAATCACCAAAACCGCGTTGGGCAGCGAGGAGTCGATGGCCTGGGAATACGCCGCCGAAACCGCGACCGCCGTGGCCGCCCTCAAAGCCGCCGGCTACCACGTGGCGGCCGTGGAGCAAACGACGGGCAGCATCTCGCTGCCGCAGTTTCGGCCCGAGCCCGGCCGGCCGCTGGCGCTGGTGATGGGCAACGAGGTATTCGGCGTGGACGATGCCGTGCTGGCCCTGTGCGACGTGGCCGTGGAAATCCCGCAGTTCGGCACCAAACACTCGCTGAACGTGGGCGTAGCGGCCGGCGTGGTGCTCTGGGATGCGCTGGTGAAGTTGGGGGTGGTGTAGCGCAACCATTGGCGCGTCGCCCGGTTCCTCTGCTTTCGTCTGCCAATGCCCATGCCTGAATTCACGCGGCCCGATGCGGCCATCATTGCCCTGCGGCCCGTTGTGCCCATCGAAACGACCGACGCGGCCGACACCGTCGGAGCCTTCCTGCACGCCACGTTGCGCCCCGTATTGAAGCTGCAAAACGACCTGCTGCTGGCCGTGGTGGCCGATTTCGTGCGCGACCACCACATCGCCCTGCGCCCCACCGACCAGCACCACCAGCTCACCGAGCTGCTGGGCCGCAACACCAAGCTGCGCTACACCGTGG
>JALYUH010000529.1 GCA_030853985.1 Bacteroidota bacterium
GATGTGCTCACCTTTCGGGGCGAGCCGCTGGCCCAGGCCCTCACCGTGGCCGGCCCGCTCACGGCCGATTTGTGGGTGAGCACTTCCGGCACGGATGCCGACTTCATCGTAAAAGTCATCGACGAGCAGCCCGACGGTACCCAGCGCCTCGTGCGCGCCGAGGTGATGCGTGGCCGCTTCCGCAACAGCTTCTCGCAGCCTGAGGCCTTCAGGCCCAACCAGCCCACCGAGGTGAAATACGAGCTGCCCGACGTGCTGCACACCTTCGCCGCCGGCCACCGCCTCATGGTGCAGGTGCAAAGCACCTGGTTCCCGCTCGTGGACCGCAACCCGCAAACCTTCGTGCCCATTGCCACGGCCGATGCCAAGGACTTCCAGAAAGCCACCATCAAGGTGTACCACGATGCTGGGCACCCGTCGGCCGTGCGGGTAGCGGTGCTGCCGTAGCTGTATCCCGAAGCTGCGCTCCGGCTCGCCGGGCGCTTCCCGGTGGGCCGAAGCACAGCTTCGAGGTACAGCTACACTACCAGCCCGCGCATGAAGGCATCGGTATAATCAGGCGCGAAACGACTGATAGTAGTCAAATAGTCGAACTCCGCGACTTTGTGGGTGGTGGTGAGGACCACGGCGTCCATGCCGGCGTGGCGGGCAGCTTCAGCGCCTTTGGGCACGTCTTCGAACACCAGGCAGTCGGCGGGTGGCACGCCCAGCAGCTCGGCGCAGCGCAGGAAAACTTCGGGGTTGGGCTTGCTCGCCGTCACGTCGTCGGCGCTCACGATGGCCTGGAAGTAAGGACGAATGTTCAGGTTATCGAGCACGAAGTCGATGTTGAACGGGATAGCGGCCGAGCCGCTCCCTGAAACGCCAGCAGGCCCAGCAGCAGCGCCAGCTCCGGCCGGAACTCCTGCTGGTAGCGGCGCTCTTTTTCCAGGCCCAGCCGGTCCATTTCTTCACCGCTGAAGCGGTCGGGACCGAAGAAGCGCGTGAGTACCTCGCGGTTCTTGCCGGACATCTGGGGCTTCACCCCGACCCAGCTGAAGCTGCCGCCGAGGTCTGCGTTGGACAGCCGCTGCCAGGCGCGGGTGTGGTATTCCATGTCGTGCACCATCGTGCCGTGGAGGTCGAAAATAAGGGCTTGCGTGTTGGAGACCTGGAAAGTCAGGGAATGGCCGTTGCCACCACAGAGGTGGCGATGGCCGTGGCGCTCCGGCACAAAGAAGCCCTCGCCACAACGAAGCGATGGAACCCAAAAAACCGCGCAACGCCAGCCTCACGGCGGCAGCGGCAGCTACTCGTAATTGAACAGCAGGCTGATGGCCGTGCCCCGAAATGAGCTCTGAACAGTGTAATAATCCGTGCTCGCGTTCAGGGAAGCATCGGTCACAATGCCCGAGCCACCCGTAGAAAACACCAGCTGCTTGCCGGCCCCGTCGTCACCATACAGGTTAAAAACTAAGTCGTTGGGATTGGCTAGGTCGAGAATATAATGGCTGACAATCGGAATATCGAAAGCCGAAGTGCTGTTGCCCACGTATGCCGAAATGGATTCGTAGAGCACCGTAGCCGGCACGTACGGCGAGGTATTGCGGTCGAGCTGGCCAATAACCAGCGTCAGGCCCGCCATTTTGTTGCCAGTCCAGGTGGGCACGGTCTGAAAAGCATTCCAGTTGAGGCTCCTGATGGTAATGCGCTGCAATACCCGGTCAACAATTTTGATGGTTTGGCTGCTTGTGCGCTGGCTGCCGGTGGCGCTGGTACTGGTGAGGCGAATGGTGTAGGTACCGGATTTGGAGTACCGAATGATGGGATTCTGCTCGGCAGAAGTCGTGCCGTTGCCAAAATCCCAGGCGGAGGTAGCACCGTTGGCACTCGCGTTGGCCAATCGAATGTTTTCGTAAGTAGGAAACAGCCCGGCCGGGGCTGCGCCCTGTTTGGTTACCAGCGCGTAACTGAATACAGCGGTGGGCTGCACATCAGCCGTTTTCTTGCAGCTGGCTAGCAGCAGCAAGCAGGTTAACCAGCAGGCCAGCAGGGGAGGTAGGGTGCGATTCACAAGAAATTGGTGGAGGAAAAATAAAAAGTAATTCAATTACAACCTTAGGTTCTGAATGGGGCATGAAGCGCCGGGACCACCCTCCTTCCAAATACACCCGAAACGTGGTGCCCTGCCCTACCTCGCTCTTCATTGCTACCCGGCCGCCGTTGCCCTGCACCCTGCGATTCGCGAGGTACAGCCCCACGCCGGTGCCCTCGGGGTGGGTGTGGAAGCGGCGGAAGCGTTGAAACAGCTCATCCTGATGGCGGTGCGCGTCGAAGCCCGGGCCGTGGTCTTCCGCCAGCAGCAGGGGTGCGCCGGCTTCCTTCCAGAGCGTTTCGGCAGAAAATGTAGCCCCCACAGCGGCATCATTGGGCGGGGCAGTGGCAGGTGCGGGCATCAGCCAGGCATAACTAGGCCCTAAACCATGGATGTCGGCGGAGTTAGGGTTATCCCCCGCCCCCCCCCGCCCAAACGCCCCCGCCGCTACACGAGCAGCGGGGGCGTTTGGTGCAGCACCACCACGGGCCGCCCCGCGCTAGTAGCTCTCCTTGAGGTAGCCGAAGCCGCGCCACTCGGCGGCGTAAGTGTCGGGAAAGTTGGTTTTGATGTGCTGGCGCAGGGCGCGCAGCATTTGGCGCAGGGGCTTCTCCTGGGTGTTTTTGCTGCTGCTGGCGCGGGCCGTGTCGCTGCGGCCGGTGCCCGAAGCGGTGGCCAGCGGCGCGTACTCGCTCAGGATGGGTTGCCAGAAGGCAGTGCCGTACTTGCCCTTGGCGTAGCCCGAGGTTTGGAGGGCGGCCACCAGCTTGGCCAGGTCCTCGGCGCGGGCGGGGCGGGCAGTGCGCAGCTCGCCGGCCGGCGTGAGGCCGAAGCTGCCGTAGTAGGCCTTCGCCTGGGCCTTGGTGTCGTGCTCCTCGATGAGGAAGTTGCGCACGAATTTCAGGCTCTTCTCGATGAGGCTATCCAACTCGCCGAGGCGAGCGGCGTTGGGGCTGCGGTCGTCGTCGGCCACGTCGGCCGTGCCCACGCTGGCCTTGAAGGCCCCGGCGGCCGTGCGCAATTGCGCCTTGCTGCACCAAAGCAGCGGCAGCAGCGGCGAGGCCTCCCAGGCAGCGGCGGCGGCCAGGCCCAGGGTGGCCAGCTCCAGCTCGCCGAAGGGAATCACGTCCTTGGTTTTGCCCTTTTTGGGCGTGGGGGAGCCTGCGGCTCCGGGGGTAGATGGCGACATCGTAAAGGATTGGGTAAAAGGGTTGAGAAAAGGATAAATTGAGGCCCCAAGGTATTCTTTTTTCTCAATATCGCCCCGCCGCTGGTGGGTTGCACCGCCGCAGGGCTCCCTGCGGAGCTAGTTGGAGTTGCCGGAAGCCAGCAGGGGTCCCTGCTGGGGTAGTTGGAGTTCCAGGAGGGCAGCAGGGGTCCCTGCCGGGGTAGTTAAGTTTCCGGGAGGACGGCAGGGGTCCCTGCTATAGCAGTTGGAATTCCGGGAGGACAGCAGGGGTCCCTGCTGGGGTGGTATGCGTTGGCCGGTGCTGGCCTCCCGCCGGGGCATGGCCGGCATGTACTTTGGTGAGGACAGCACCTCCATTGAGGGGTTTACGAAACTCATCAACTAACGCAGTTTCGTAAACTTTGATTGGTAGACGGGTTTCTTAAACCCGGGACATGCAGTAGCAGGCTGTTCAGGCCCCTTGTGAAACCTGCAGGCTGTTTAGATTAGCTGTTCAGTAAAAGGAGCCTTTATTTGCCTTTCGTAATTTTTTCTAATCCGCCACATGAGAAGCCCCCTTCGCCGCGTTCTGTTGTCGGTGGCTGCCGTGGTCTTGGTTGGGCTGGCGTATGGATATTACCGGCACGTCACCCACGTTCGGACCTACCTGGAGCAACGCCTGGGTCTACGGGACTTCGCCATCACGGAGAAGGTGTACAACTCTCACCAATGGTATGCGAAAGTGGCCCTGAACCAGGACGAGGCCACGAAGCTGCGGCAACGCTTCCCGTTTGCGGCTAACTACAACAGCGGGGTGCTAGACAGGGCGCGCAAACCGCAAAACGAGTTTATCAAGGATTGCACGGAGTGCCAGTACTACCTG
This sequence comes from Bacteroidota bacterium, assembly GCA_030853985.1. Classification (GTDB taxonomy): domain Bacteria; phylum Bacteroidota; class Bacteroidia; order Cytophagales; family Hymenobacteraceae; genus Hymenobacter. The sequence goes on from JALYUH010000529.1 coordinate 4,126, forward strand.
GAAACGCGCGGCACGGGTGTGTATGGCTACGTCCTGCAGTGCCTCCATGCCGACCGGCAGTTGGAGATTTTCTCAGAGTTCGGTGATTAAAGCCCCCATGTGCCTCCAACATGGTTTTACCACTGCAGTTCTGCCCGTATTTCGTTCACAGAAACGGTGATTTAGATAAGTCGACAATATACTTTACATGACATAGACAGTCATCTATAATTCGTGACAGCAGGGTATCAAAAGACAATTCAGGGACCTTGACGCGTAATGTTTTCCGTATCCTGAAAAGCCTCTCAATAACTGAAAACGCCCCCGCTGCTACACGAGCGACGGGGGCGTTTTCGGTTACTGCGGCTCCTACGGCAGCTATTGCTTCAACTCGTCGCCGATGACGGCCACGGCTTCGGCCAGGGCGGCATCCTTGCGCAGGGGCTTGAGGAAGCGGGCGAGGCGGCGGGCGGCCGTCGAGTCCGAGGCCGGGCGAATGTCGGCGGGCAGGGCGGCAATGTCGAGGCCGGGCAGGGCGTTCTGGGCGGCGGTGCGCTGCTTGTTCTGGTCGCGGAAGGCCTGCTGCTGGGCGCGGTAGGCGGCCAGGTTCAGCGAGAGGTTGGTGAGCTTGCGCTGGGCGGTGGCGCGCTGCGCGGTTTCGGTGATGAGGCGGAAGCCCGGGCTGGCGGCCACGCGGGCGGCGCTAGCGGCGCGCAGGCCGTCGAGGCTGCTGGGCAGGGTGTTGGTGGGCTGGTACCGGGCCGGTGCAATCTCATCCCAGGGCAGGGGGTATTCGGCTTCCTGCTCGCCCTTGGCATATACGCTCAGGGCATCGGGCAGGGCAATGTCGGGCACCACGCCCTTGAACTGGGTCGAGCCCCCGTTCACGCGGTAGAATTTCTGAATGGTGAGCTTGAGCGAGCCCAGCGGCTTGATGGCCGCCACCTCGGGCGAGTTCACGGCATTGTCGAGGTCGAGCACCTGCTGCACCGTGCCCTTGCCGTAGGTAGTACTGCCGATGATGATGGCGCGGCGGTAGTCCTGCAACGCGGCCGCCAGAATCTCGGAGGCCGAGGCGCTGTACTTGTCCACCATCACCACGAGCGGGCCGCCGTACTGCACGGCGGGGTCCATATCGGCCAGGGGCTTGGCGGAGTTGCGGGCCTCCTTCACCTGCACGATGGGGCCGGTGGGCACAAACAGGCCGCCCATTTTCACCGCATCGCCCAGCGAGCCGCCGCCGTTCTGGCGCAGGTCGAGCACTACACCGGCCACGTTTTCCTTAGCGAACTTGGCCAGCTCGCCCTTCACGTCATCGGCCGAGCTGCGGCCACCTTTGCCGCTGAAATCGGCGTAGAAGCTGGGCAGGCGCAGGTAGCCGACGGTGCGGCCGGCCTGCTTCACGAGGGCCGACTGGGCGTAGGTTTCGGCAATCACCACCACGTCGCGGATGATGGGAATGACCGCCGTGGCCCCGTCGGGCTTGCGCACCGTGAGGCGTACTTCGGTGCCTTTCGGCCCGCGAATCAGCTTCACGGCCTTGTCGAAGCGCATGCCTTCCACGCTCACGGGCTCGGCCGCGCCCTGGGCCACGCGCAGAATCACATCGCCCACCTTCAATTCGCCCTGCCGGAACGAGGCCGAGCCGGGCACAATGTCGGTGACTTTGAGGTGGCCCTCATCCTCCTGGAGCTGCGCGCCGGTGCCTTCGAGGCGGCCGCTCATCGTGATGTCGAAGTTTTCGCGGGTAATGGGCGCGAAATAGTCGGTGTGCGGGTCGTAGGTATTGGCGATGACGTTAGCGAAGGCCGCGAGGCGGTCGTTGGCGTCGTTTTGCAGCAGGTCGGCGAAGGCGTCGTCGTAGTATTTCAGCACGCGCTTGCGGGCCTCGGCTTCGAGCTGGGCCGGGGTGCGGGGGGCCGTGGAAGTGGTGGTAGCCGACGCACCGACTTTGGTAGCGGCCAGGGGCTTGTCCTTCTTCTTGGCCTCGTCGTCCATCAGCTCGGCGAGGCGGGCCATCGTTTGGTACTTCAGCATTTTGCGCCACTGCTCGCGCTGCTCGGCGGCGTTGCTGGCGTAGGTAGCCTTGGTGGGGTCGGTTTCCCAGGTTTCGGCCGTCGTGAAGTCGAAGGGCTTGGCCAGCACGTCGCGGTAGAGGCTTTGCAGCTCCAGCGTGCGCTTGGCCATTAGCTGGCTGGTGGCATCGAGAAACTCGTGGGTGCCGCCGCGCAGCTCGTCATCGACCTGGGTTTTGAACTGGCCAAGCTGGGCCACTTCCGGCGCGAGCAGAAACTGCTTGTTGCCATCCACGCGCTTCAAATACAGGTCGAACACGCGCTGCGAAAACTGGTCGTCGAGCTTTTCGGGCTGGAAGTGCAGCTGGTTGAGGCCGGTGAGCATAATGCCGAGCACCACCTGGTCGCGCGAGGGCGGAGCCTGGTACACGGAGTAGGACGCGAGCCCCAGCAGGGCCAGCACGGAAGTGGAATATAATCCCAGCTTAAATCGGGGGAAAGCCATATGCAACGAGTAATGAGAGGTGCGGCAAGGTAGCACCGGCGCAGTCGGCCGGCCCAACG
>JALYUH010000531.1 GCA_030853985.1 Bacteroidota bacterium
GACGGCATCGCTCACCTGCCCGAGCTGGCGCTGGGTGTAAAGCAATTCGACTACTTCGCTCTGGCCGGGGGCCAGCGGCGCAGGGTTCACTTTGTAGCCCACGCAGTAGCAGCCCGACGACAGCGCCCCGAGCACCAGCTCGGTTTTGCCGGTGTTCTTCACCGTGAAGCGGGCGATGGGCTGCTGGCCGGCCTCCATCTTGCCGAAGTCGTGGCTGGCTTGGTCGAGCACGAGGTGGGGCGAGGCGGCCAGCTGGGCCGGTGTGAGGGTGGGCTTCATCTCGGCCTTGGTGAGCACCGCGCCTTTGATGCTGAGTACCTTGCTGGGGTCGGCGGCGTTGCTGGTCACGGTCACGGTTTTGTTGAACACGCCGGGGCGGCCGGCGCTGTTGTACATGGCTTTGATGATGCCCATTTTGCCGGGCAGCACGGGCGTTTTGGTCCAGTCGGGGGTGGTGCAGCCGCAGCTGGCCTGCACGTTGGCGATGATGACGGGCTGGTTACCGGTGTTTTTAAACTTGAACTCGTAGGTGGCCATGCTGCCCTCGGGCACGTTGCCAAAATCGTGGTTATCGGTTGTGAACTGCATCACGCCTTGGGCGTGGGTGGCGCCGGCCAGCAGCAGCAGGCAAAGGATAAGAAATTTTATCATGACAAAAAATCGAATAAGCGTGTTGAAAAAAGCTGGGCAGCTGGCTTCGTGAGCTGGCCAAATCAAGCGTTTGTGCTACTGAATCAGGAGAATAGCTGGCGGTTGCACGGGTAACCGCCGACTGCCAGCCGGATGCTGCCCGGCAGCGGGCACGACCGCGCCAACGCTCACCCAAATATACGGGCAAAGCCCCGGTGCCACCCACCCGGCCCCGATTCCGTATTTTTGCCGGTGGGTTCCGGCCCGCTACCCGCTCTCTTCAGAATTCCCACCCCGCCTTTAGTACTTATTTATGTCCGCTGCCGAAACCGTTGTGCCCACGCAGGCCGCGCCCCTCACCAAGGCCGATTTCCTCACTGATTACCGCCTGGCCTGGGAAAGCCGGCACGCCTCACTGGCCGGCCGCAAGGAGGTGTTCATGGGCAAAGCCAAGTTTGGCATCTTCGGCGATGGCAAGGAAGTGCCCCAGCTGGCCATGGCCCGCGCCTTTCAAAACGGCGACTTCCGGGCCGGCTACTACCGCGACCAAACGTTTATGGTGGCCATCGGCCAGCTTACCTGGGAGCAGTATTTTGCCCAGCTCTACGCCAACCCCGACGTGGAAGCCGAGCCCGCCACCGCCGGCCGCGCAATGAACGGCCACTTCGCCACCCGCATGCTGGACGAGGACGGCAATCTGCGCGACCTCGCCCACACCAAAAATTCCTCGGCCGACATTTCGCCCACCGCCGGCCAAATGCCGCGCCTGCTGGGCATGGCCTACGCTTCCAAGCTGTTCCGCCAGAACCCCGAGCTGCACCATTTCGACGGGCTTTCGACCAACGGCAACGAGGTGGCCTTTGGCACCATCGGCAACGCCAGCACGTCGGAAGGCATGTTTTTTGAGGCCCTGAACGCGGCCGGTGTGCTGCAGGTGCCCATGCTGGTGAGCGTGTGGGACGACCATTACGGCATCTCGGTGCCGGCCGAATACCAGACCACTAAGCAGAGCATCAGCGAGATTATGATGGGCCTGCAGCGCGACGGCGAAGGCCAGTCGGGCTTCGAGATTTACGTGGTGCGCGGCTGGGACTACGCCGGTTTGGTGGACACCTACCAGCGCGCCGCCGCCGTGTGCCGCGAGCAGCACGTGCCCGTCCTCATCCACGTCACGGAGCTTACGCAGCCGCAGGGCCACAGCACCAGCGGCTCGCACGAGCGCTACAAGAGCAAGGACCGCCTAACCTGGGAAGATGACCACGACTGCCTGCACAAGCTGCGCGAGTGGCTGCTGGCCGAGGGCCACGCCACCGAGCTGGAGCTCGACGCAATCGAGAAAACCGCCGCCGCCCTCATCAAAACGGCCCGCACGGCCGCCTGGGCCGCGTTCTTCGACCCCATCAAGGCCGAGCGTGACGAGGCCGTGGCCATGCTGGACAAGCTGGTAGCCACCACCGGCACCGAAAATACCATGCACGATTTGGTGGAGCAGCTGCGCACCAACCCCACGCCCATCCGGGCCGATGTGGTGCGCACGCTGCGCCGTGCCCTGCGCGCCGTGCGCCACGAGCAGCGCAGCTTCGACCGCCGCGCCATTCAGCGCCATTTGGAGCAGCTACTGGCCGAAAACGCCGACCGCTACAATTCCAACCTGTTCAGCCAGAGCGAGTGGGCGGTGGGCAACATTGAGGAAGTGCCGGCCGCTTACGCTGCCGATGCGGCCGTGGTGGATGGCCGCGAGGTGCTGCAGGCCTGCTTCGACGCCAACTTCCAGCGCGATGCCCGAATCTTCGCCATCGGGGAGGACGTGGGCAAGATTGGCGACGTGAACCAAGCCTTCGCGGGCCTGCAGGACAAGTTTGGTGAGCTGCGCGTGACCGATACGGGCATTCGCGAATGCACCATTGCCGGGCAGGGCATTGGCGCGGCGCTGCGCGGCCTGCGCCCCATCATCGAAATCCAGTACCTCGACTACCTGCTGTATGCCATCCAGATTCTGAGCGACGACCTGGCCTGCCTGCAGTATCGGACCAAGGGCGGCCAGAAGGCCCCGCTGATTGTACGTACCCGCGGGCACCGCCTGGAGGGCGTATGGCACTCGGGGTCGCCCATGCAGATGATTTTGGGCAGCATCCGGGGGATGCACTTGTGCGTGCCGCGCAACATGGTGCAGGCCGCCGGCTTCTACAATACGCTGCTGCGCAGCGACGAGCCGGCCATCGTGATTGAGTGCCTGAACGGCTACCGCCTGAAGGAGAAAACCCCGAGCAACGTGGGCGAATTCACGCTGCCGCTGGGCCGTCCCGAGGTGCTGCTCAAAGGAACCGACGTAACGGTAGTCACCTACGGCTCGATGTGCCGCATCGTGATGGATGCCGCCAAACAGCTAGCCGAAGTAGGTATTTCGGTAGAAGTGATTGACGTGCAGACCTTGCTGCCCTTCGACACCGACCAGCTGATTGCCAACAGCCTGGCCAAAACCAACCGCGTGGTATTTGCCGACGAGGACGTACCCGGCGGCGCCAGCGCCTACATGATGCAGCAAGTGCTCGATGGCCAGCAGGCCTACCGCTTCCTCGACGCGCAGCCGCGCTGCCTGGCCGCCCAGCCCCACCGCCCGGCCTACAGCTCCGACGGCGACTACTTCAGCAAGCCCAACGCGGAGGACGTGTTCGATACCATTTACGAGATGATGAGCGAGGACGCGCCCGAGCAGTTCCCCGCGATTTATTAGGCAAAAAAATAACGCTGGGCTTATGGGCCCAGCGTTATTTCGGTGGTCGTGACCGTGTTGCTTTGATGCCTGGCCCGGTCCAGGATGCTGATTTCAAATCGGAGTACATCGCCGGCGGAGTAGGAAGTGCGGTTGAGCGGTAGACGCAGCTTGTAGCGAAGCGTGCCTTTCAGCGGGGCTGGCTTGGCATCGGTGCTGGTTTCCAGCCGGGGGTAGCGCCCATCATATTCGCCGGGGTAGCCCCCGGGTGTGTAAAAAGGCACAAACGCCCCGTTTACTTTTTTAAAGGTTTGAATGAAGTAGTTGTTGCTGGTGGCGAGGTTGTTGTGGCCGCCGGTAGGCAAGTTGTATGGTGCCACTTTGGCATCAGCATCGTCGAGCCCCAAGTCGCCGTCGCCGTCCTGGAAATCGATGGCGAACCGTAGTGTGTCGCCGGGAGTAGCGCCCGGTACAGGCGGCGGAACGTACGTGTGAGTAAGTGAATTGAAGGTGATGGAAGGCTCCACCGGAAAATCAGGCGCTTTCAGGCAGCTGCTGGTGCCGGCCCAGCCGAGGGCCAGCACAGTAACTGTGCCGAGGGTACGAAACAGATTCATAGAAACCGAAAAAAGTAGGTTTGAGGGCCTAACGGCTACCGCGGCCCCAAAGTACGTTCTTCGCAACGAATAGTGCGGTTGGTTGGTTCAGCCCTGGCCCCGTTGCCTTATTGCCGCTTATGTCATTTCGTTTCGATTTTATTCAGGCCCTGCCGCAGCTCACGCCGGCCGCTTTTGAAGCTGCCGCGCTGGCTTTGTTCCGGCACCAGGCGGCCCACTGCTTGCCCTACGCGCAGTACCTCGCCCAGCTGGGCCGCGACCCGGCCGCCGTAACCCGGTTCACGGACATTCCCTTTTTGCCCATCGAGTTTTTCAAAACCCATGAGGTACGCACCGATGCAGCTGAATGGCAGCCGCAGGAGGAATTTCTGAGTAGCGGCACCACGCTGCAGCAGCGCAGCCGCCACCTCGTGCGTGAGCCGGCCCTGTACCGCGAAAACGCCGCCCGCATTTTCGAGCAGTATTACGGGCCGCTCACCGGCTGGACGTTTCTAGCCCTGCTGCCCTCTTATTTGGAGCAGGGAAATTCGTCGCTGGTGGCGATGGTGGACTATTTCGCCCGCCAGTCGGGCCAGGCACAGCCGGCCTTTTTCCTGCACGACCACGCCGCCCTACGCGCCGCGCTGGCCGAGGCCAAGCGGGTGGCGGGCCGCCGCGTCCTGCTCATCGGCGTAAGCTACGCGCTGCTGGATTTCGCCGCCGAAGCCGGCCCCGCCCCCGAGCTGCAAGGCCTCACGGTGCTCGAAACCGGCGGCATGAAGGGCCGCCGCCGCGAGATGATTCGCGAGGAGCTACACCAGGAATTGCAGCAGGCATTCGGCCCGGCCGGTATCCACTCCGAATACGGCATGACGGAAATGCTAAGCCAAGCCTACTCGCTGGGCGACGGCCGTTTCCACTGCCCGCCGCCGCTGCGGGTGCTGCTGCGCGAGCCGTCGGACCCGTTCTCGGTAGCCGAATTCCGGCCCGACGGGGCTATCAACGTGATTGATTTAGCCAACGTAGATTCCTGCGCGTTTATCGAAACGAAGGATTTGGCCCGCATGCATTCAGACGGCTCGTTCGAGGTGCTGGGCCGGATGGATAATTCGGACGTGCGCGGGTGTAATCAGCTAATATAGCTATTGGGAAAGCGGTTCTGTGCGGGCAGTGAACTTCTCAAAAAAAGCAACCAATTTTTTTGAGAAACAGCTGTTTGGCGTCAAACAAAAGTTGCTTCTGCCAAACCAACGGAGCAGTTTTGGGAATTATTATCCAGATTAATTAGGCGTTAATCATCTTTGTGAAACTGTTCGGTTATTTCCTTGACGATAATTCCAGCTTTGCGAATAATACTTCGGATAATAAGCGTTTTGCCATCAGGCATGAGGTACATGCACTGCGTCATATTAACGTGTTTAACCAGTCCTTTGTCAGCTACTTTTAAGCGAAAGCTCCAGGTAAAATAATTGCCGTATAATTCTCCGTGGGCAGTGCCCGTGACGTCACTGCCGGTCGCATCCACATGATGGGCATCGATAATCGTTAATTTGAAGTTGCGGTGGGTTGGCTTGCTGTTTTCTGAATGGAGGTCTTGCTCCATACTCAGAATGCCGTTGGCAAATACCCCTTCCGTTTTCGTGGTAATGCGTTCCGAAGGCTTCCCGTTGCGGGATTCAATCACGCCAGTAGAATGCGTATGGCCACCAAAAAATTTTACTGGGTCAAGAACGGGCGTGCCATTGCTAAAAATTTCGGGCTTCAGAGAGGAGCAACCGGCTAGAATAAAAAGCCCTAATACGGCTGAAATGCAACGGTATTTCATGGAGTTAATTTTTAATTAATTGAGCTGCTGATTAACTTGGATTACTGTAAAAAAGCAGCGTTTGAATCAGCTGATTCAAACGCTGCTTTTTTGGTTAGTTCCTGCGGAACAGGCCCAGCTACTTCCCCGCAAACGCCTTGGCATCGCCTTCCGTAATCGTGTCGTCGCTCATAATCACGAGGCGTTCGACCACGTTGCGCAGCTCGCGGATATTGCCGCGCCAGTCGAGGCCTTTGAGGTACTCCAGGGCGGCGGGGGCTACTTTCTTGGGCTTATTGCCGTAGTCGGCGGCGATGTCGTTGAGGAACTTCTGAATCAGGTCGGGGATGTCTTCGCGGCGGTCGTTGAGGGCGGGCACCTGGATGAGGATAACCGAAAGGCGGTGGTAGAGGTCTTCGCGGAAGTTTTTGTCGGCGATTTCCTGCATTAGGTCTTTGTTGGTGGCGGCGAGCACGCGCACGTTCACCGAAATTTCCTTTTCGCCGCCCACGCGGGTGATTTTGCTCTCCTGCAAGGCCCGCAGCACCTTGGCCTGGGCCGAGAGGCTCATGTCGCCGATTTCGTCGAGGAACAGCGTGCCGCCGTCGGCCTGCTCGAACTTGCCGATGCGCTGCTTCACGGCCGAGGTGAAGGAGCCTTTTTCGTGGCCGAACAGCTCGCTTTCAATCAGCTCGGACGGAATGGCGGCGCAGTTTACTTCCACCATGGGGCCGCTGGCTCGGTTGCTCAACTCGTGCAGCTGGCGGGCCACCATCTCCTTGCCCGCACCGTTGGGGCCGGTGATGAGCACGCGGGCATCGGTGGGGGCCACCTTTTCGATGGCTTTGCGCACGGCCCCGAGGGCGGCGGACTGGCCCACCATCTCCGAGCCTTTGGTGACGGAGAGCTTCTTTTTCAGCGTCTTGGTTTCGCTCACGAGCTTGGTGCGGTCGAGGGCGTTGCGCACGGTGACGAGCAGGCGGTTGAGGTCCGGGGGCTTGGAGAGGAAGTCGTAGGCTCCTTTTTTGGTGGCATCGACGGCGGTTTCGATGTTGCCGTGGGCCGACACCATGATGAAGGCCGCGTCGGTGCCCATGGCTTGGGCGCGGGTGAGGACTTCGAGGCCGTCCATCTTGGGCATGCGGATGTCGCAGAGCACCACGTCGTACTTCTGCTGAATGAGCAGGTCGAGGCCGGCAGGGCCGTCTTCGGCCTGGTCGACAGTGTAGTTTTCGAATTCCAGAATCTCCTTCAGCGTATTGCGGATGGCTTTTTCGTCGTCGATGATGAGAATGCGGGGCATGGGGGCGGGAACGGAAATAGATGCAAATAGGGCGACGCGAAGGTAACGAAAAGCAGCGCTGGGAGTTTAAGCAGATAGAAAACCAACGCGATGGTGTAGAAACGCATCGTTGCATCTCGGCGTTTGTTTGCGCCGTTACGGGCGTTGTCGTCCAACGACGCGACGCAACTGTGCGTCTTTACACCGCTCTTGCTAACCTCACTTCTCTGTATGAACAACACCCTCACCCGCCCGCTGCTGCTCGCGGCGGCCCTGGCCGGCAGCTTCGGCCTCTACTCCCTCGTCAACAAACCAACCCTGGGCCCCGACCCCAACAACGCCGGCCTAAAGCTGCCGGCCGGCTTCGGCGCGCTGGTGGTGGCCGAAACCGGCGGCAAAGCCCGGCACATCGCCGTCACGCCCCAGGGCACCATTTACGTGAAGCTGAACGCCGTGAAGAACGGCAAGGGCATTCTGGCGCTGCACCCTGGGGCCAACGGCAAGGCCACGGCGGCCCCCACGGGCTTCGGCAACTACGGCGGCACGGGTATGTATGCCAAAGATGGCTATTTGTATGCCTCTTCGGATGAGGAAGTATTTCGCTATAAGCTCGATGCGAAAGGGGAGGTGACCAACCCCGCGCAGCCCGAGAAAATTGTGACCGGCCTGCTGAACCGGGGCGAGCACGAGAGCAAATCCATTGTGCTCGACAATGCCGGCAACCTTTACGTGAACGTGGGGGCGTACTCGAATTCCTGCCAGGTGAAGGACCGCGAGAAAGGCTCGTTGGGCCAGCAGAACTGTCCGATTCTGGATTCGGCCGGCGGTATCTGGCAGTTCCGGGCCGATAAGGCCAACCAGCGCTATGGCACGGGCAGCCGCTTCGCCACCGGCCTGCGCAACGTGGTGGGCCTCGACTGGAACGCGCAGAACAACCAGCTCTTCGTGATGCAGCACGGCCGCGACCAGCTGCACGACAACTTCCCGGCCCTCTACGACGACAAGCAGTCGGCCGAGCTGCCCGCCGAATGCCTCTACGCCCTGAACAAAGGCGCAAACGCCGGCTGGCCCTACTTGTACTACGACGGCCAGAAACACCAGAAAATGCTGCCCCCCGAATACGGCGGCGACGGCAAGAAGCTCGCCGACCCCAAGTACCTGGAGCCCGCCGCCGCTTACCCCGCCCACACTGCCCCCGACGGCCTGCTATTCTACACTGGCACCATGTTTCCGGAAAAGTACCGGAATGGCGCGTTTATTGCCTTCCACGGCTCCTGGAACCGGGCTCCCGAGCCCCAGAAGGGTTATTACGTGGTTTTTCAGCCCTTCAAAAACGGTAAGCCGGCCGGCGAGTGGGAAGTGTTTGCCGACAACTTTGCCGGCACCGCTGCCAAAGCTGCCGCCGGCCGCGCCGACCACAAGCCCTGCGGCCTAGCCCAGGGCCCCGACGGCTCGCTCTACGTGAGCGACGACAAAGCCGGCACCATCTACCGCATTATGTACACCAAGAAATAAGTAGTGTTCGTGAAAAAATTAGCTTTGATGTTAAGCCTGCTGGCCTTGGCCGCCGGCCCGGCCCTGGCCCAGAAGAAACCCACCGCCAAAGCTCCGGCTAAGAAAGCCTTTGCCGGTGTGTCGGCGGCATTGCTGGCTTCGGGCAAGTCCGTTTACGCCCAGAACTGCCTCACCTGCCACATGGCCGACGGCCTGGGTGTGGACGGCATGAACCCGCCGCTGGCGAAAACCGACTACGTGCTGGGCGACAAAACCCGCCTCACCAAAGTGCTGCTGAACGGGTTGAAGGGCGTAGAAATCGGTGGCGAGCAGTACCACGGCGTGATGCCCGCCCAGGCCACGCTCACCGATGCGCAGATGGCGGCGGTGCTGACGTACGTGCGCAACTCATTCGGCAACAAGGCCAGCGCCGTGAGCGTGGCCGAGGTAAAGGCCGTGCGGGCGGGGAACGGGAAGTAGGGGAGAATCAAAACCGTCATGCCGAGCGCAGCCGAGG
>JALYUH010000541.1 GCA_030853985.1 Bacteroidota bacterium
GTCGTGGCCTTCGGGGCGGGGGCCCCGGTCACGGCCGCCACTACCGCCACCGAAGCCGCCACGGGCTGGGCGGCCCCCGATTTTGCCCCCCAGGCCGGCGAAGCGCTTGGGGTCGAATTCCGGAGCCGGGCCGAGGCCCAGCTCCTCGGTGATGTTCCGCTTTTCGAGTTCGCGCTCGATGAGCTTCTCGATTTTCAACACCCGGTCCTGGTCCTGGTCCGAGATGAAGGTGATGGCAGTGCCTTTGGTGGCGGCGCGGGCAGTGCGGCCGATGCGGTGCACGTAGTCCTCGGCGGCGCGCGGAATGTCGTAGTTCACCACGTGGCTCAGCGAGTCAATGTCGATGCCGCGGCTGAGCACGTCGGTGGCCACCAGAATGGGGAACTGCTTGTTTTTGAAGGCGCGCATGATTTCCTCGCGCTCTTCCTGGGTGCGGTCGGAGCTGATGCCCCGGGCCTCAATGCCGAGCTTGTTCACGGCCTTCACGATGCCGGCCACGGCCGCTTTCTGGCTGGTGAAGAGCACCATGCTCTGCACCTCCTGGGTTTTGATGATGTGCTCCAGAATGTAGATTTTCTGGCGGTCGAAGGCCATGTACATCTGCTGGTCGATGCCGGCGGCGGGCTTCGAGACGGCGAGGCGGATTTCGTCGGGCTGGTTGAGAATCTGCTGCGAGAAGTCGCGGATTTTGCTGGGCATAGTGGCCGAAAACAGCAGCGTCTGGCGTTCCTTGGGCAGCTGGCGCACGATATTGAAGATGTCATCGGAGAAGCCCATGTCCATCATCTTATCGGCTTCGTCCAGCACCAGGTACTTTATTTGGTCGAACTTCACGTAGCCCATCTGCAGGTGGGCGATGAGGCGGCCGGGGGTGGCGATGATGATGTCGGCCCCGCTCGTGAGGGCGCGTTTCTGCTGCTCCCAGTTCTCGGATTTGCCGCCGCCGTAGATGGCTATCGAGCTGGCTTCCACGTAGTAGCCGAAGCCCATCACCTGCTCGTCAATCTGGGTGGCCAGCTCGCGGGTGGGTACCAGAATGAGGGTAGTGGTGTGGCCGTGCTTGGCGTGCGAAATCTTGTCGAGCAGCGGCAGCAGATAGGCGGCGGTTTTGCCGGTGCCGGTTTGGGCGCAGGCAATCAGGTCTTTGCCTTCGAGGATTTTGGGGATGGCCTGCTCTTGAATGGGGGTGGCCTGCTGATAATTCATGGCGTCGATGCCAGAAAGCAGGTCGTCGTGGAGGTTGAATTCGTGAAACGTCAAGGTTCAGCTTATTGAAAATGGTAAAAGGCTGACCTTGATGCCTGGGCCAGCAAACCGCTTGATTTGAGGTAAAGATACGCCGGGCGGCGGGTGTTGGGCAGGAGGGGATGGGAGGTCCGGAAAGCCGTCAGGCAGCGCGCGCCAGCGACGCGCGTTGCGTAACAGCAGTTACTATTGCGGGCCGTCGGGCTTCGCTGCGCGCCACATGACGTTCTTTACCGCTCTCGATACCGAACTGCCCCGCTTCCCCATGCCCGCCCTCGACCGTTTTTCCACCCAGGCCGCCGACTACGCCCGCTACCGCATCGCCTACCCGCCGCAGCTTTACGACTGGCTGCTGCCCCAGGTAGAAAGCCGCGAGCGCGCCTGGGACTGCGCCACCGGCAACGGCCAGGTAGCGGCCGCGCTAGCCGAAAACTTCGTGCGCGTGGATGCTACCGACCTCAGCGAAAACCAGTTGGCCCAGGCCCCGCCGCGGCCCAACATCCACTACCAGCGCGCCACCGCTGAGCACACGTCCTTCCCCAACCAGCGCTTCGACCTCATCACCGTGGCCCAGGCCGTGCACTGGTTTGACAGCGAGGCCTACCACGCCGAAGTGCGCCGCGTGGCCCGGTCCGGCGCGGTGCTGGCCGAGTGGGGCTACGGCTTGGGGCAAATCAGCCCGGAAATTGACCCACTAATCGGTCATTTTTATCGTGAAACCATGGGGGCGTATTGGGATGCCAACCGCTGGCACATCGACGATGAGTATGCCCGCATCCCGTTCCCGTTTGCCGATGTGCGGCGGGCGCATTTCGCGGTGCGGCGGCAGTGGTCGGCCGCGTGGTTTCTGGGCTACCTGCGAACGTGGTCGAGCGTGGCGAAGTACCAGCAGGCGCGGGGCGAGGATGCCGTGGCGCTGATTATGGCGGAGCTGAAGCAGCTTTGGGGCGAGCGCGAGCGCGAGGTTATCTTCCCGGTGTTCATTCGCACCGGCCGGGTAAAATAATTGGCCGCTGGCCGCGTTGAAGCCCCGAACCAAGCGTTTTCGATGAGCATTCTGGCTATCCAACTGCGGGCCGTGGGCCTGTTCTACCGCAGCATTGCGCCGTTTATGCTGGGCATTTCGGGGCTGTTTTTGCTGGCCGTATTGCTGCCCGCGCTGCTCGCCGGCTTCACCCACGGCCTGATTTTCCGGCTGCTGCTCGCTAAGCTGGCCACCGCGCCGGTGGTGTGGTACCTGGCAGAGCAGCTGCGGCCGGGGCAGTACTGGTTTTATCTCAACCTGAATATGTCGCGGCGGCGGCTATGGGCCGGCGTGGTGGCGCTCGATGGCGGGCTGTTTCTGGGTGCAGCTTGGCTCGTGCGGGCCGCCGTATCGTGAGCAAGGCGCGCCCAAACCCGGCCGGCCCGCAGGTGCTGGAAGCCGACGGTATCCGCATTGCCTTTGGCGGGCGCGAGGTACTGGCCAGCATTTACCTGCGGGTGCAAACCGGCCAGATTGTGGGCCTGCTGGGCCGCAACGGCAGCGGAAAGTCCGTGCTGCTCCAAACCATTTTCGGGGCGCGGGCTGTGGCCGATGCCTCGGTGCGCGTGAACGGCCGGCGCGTGGTGCCCGCCTACCGCGAGCCGGGCCTGCTGAATTATCTGCCGCAGGAGCCGCTGCTGCCGCCGTCTTTGTCGTTGGCGCAGGCCGCCCGCCTGCTAAAGGTGAATCTGGAAGAAGCCACGGCCAGTTTCCCAGCCTTGCGCCAATATTTCGATGGCCGCCTAGGCGAATTGTCGGGCGGCTCGGGGCGGCTGGCGCAGGCGCTGTTAATGCTGCATCAGCCCACGGCGTTTTCGCTGTTCGACGAGCCGTTTTCGGGCGTGATGCCGGTCCACGTCGAAACCCTGGCCGAGGAAATGCAGCGGGCCAAACCCCGCAAAGGCCTGCTCATCACCGACCACCGCTACGCCGAAGTGCTGCCCATCTGCGACGTGGTGTACCTGCTGCACCAGGGCCGCCTGCTGCAGCTGGCCGGCGACGTGCGCGGGCAGTTGCGCGACTATGGCTATCTGGCGAGCTAGCGCGGTTTCCGGGTTCGCGCTACGGCTGTCAACCTGCACAACAACCTGGAAACTGCTGTCAGGCCGATTTGTGGCCGCAGCGCGTAGCTTGCCGGCTTTCCGGGTTTTTCGCTATGTCATTACAACTTCCCTTCGCCCACCTCCGCGTGCTGGAGCTGGCTTCGGTGCTGGCCGGCCCGCAGGTGGGGCAGTTTTTTGCCGAGCTGGGGGCCGAAGTCCTCAAAATCGAAAGCCCGGCCGGCGACGTAACGCGCACCTGGAAAACCAGCGCTGAAACCACCGTTTCGACCGCTACGCCGGCCGCTGCTGCTACTGCCGTTTCGGCCTATTTCTCCGCTTCCAACTGGGGCAAAACCTCCCTAGTGCTGGACTTGACTACGCCCGCCGGCCAAGCCGAGCTGCACCGTTTGGCCGCTTCCGCCGACATCGTACTCGCCAGCTACAAGCCCGGCGATGCCGCCAAGCTTCGCGCCGACTACGCCACTTTAGCCGCCCAAAACCCGCGCCTGCTCTACGGCCACCTCACCGGCTACGGCCCCGATAACCCGCGCGCCGGCTACGATGCCGTGCTGCAAGCCGAGGCCGGTTTCATGTATCTCAACGCGCCCGGCCCCGGCCAGCCACCCCAGAAAATGCCCGTGGCGATGGTCGATTTATTGGCCGCGCACCAGCTCAAAGAAGGGTTGCTGACGGCGCTTTACCAGCGCGAGCGCACCGGGCACGGGGCCCTGGTGCAGGTGAGCCTGCTCGATAGCGCCCTGGCCTCGCTGGCCAACCAGGCGGCCACCTACCTTGTGGCCGGCCACGACCCGCAGCCGCTGGGCTCCGGCCACCCCAGCATCGTGCCCTACGGCACCGTGTACCGCACCGCCAACGGCCGCCAGCTGGTGCTGGCCGTGGGCTCCGATGGCCAGTTCCGGCAGCTGTGCGCCGCGCTGGGC
>JALYUH010000543.1 GCA_030853985.1 Bacteroidota bacterium
GCACCGGCTGGGCGCGCAGGCGCGGGCGCGGCCCAAAGTGCTGCTGGGCGTGGCCGGGGGCCTCGGGCTGCTGCTGCTGGTGTGGAGCTTTGCCCACCGGGGCAGCACCGCGCCGGTGCCCTACCAAGAGAATGGCCGCTGGGGCTACGCCGACGCCAGCGGCACGCCGGTTATCAAGGCGCAGTTTGCGTCGGCCGCGCCGTTTGAGGCTGGGCAGGCCGTGGTGGAGCAGGAGGGTGCTTTCGGGTTGGTAGACGAGGCCGGCCAGACGGTGGTGGCCCCGGCCTACGATGCCATCAACCCCTACCACGGCCGCTTTGCCCGGGTGCGGGTAGGGGAGGCCTACACCTTTCTGGAAGAAGGGGGGCAGGAGTTCGACCACTTCTTTTTTAATGCCCTCGACTTCGCCGAAGGCCGCGCCGCCGTGCTCGACCACCGCGGCTGGTTCTACCTCAGCGGCCCTGAGGTGCCGGAAAATCCGCCCGTTTTCCGCGAAGCCTATTCCTTCGTCGATGGCCTGGCTCGGGTGCGGCTGGCCGACGGCTACACCTTCATCAGCCCCGATTACGTGGCCGACCCCGCCAGCGGCACCAAACCCTTCGGCCGCTACGAGCTGGCCGCCGACTTTGCCGATGGCAAAGCCCGCGTAACGCAAAAGGGCCGCAGCTTTCTGATTGACAAGGACGGCGAGGAGGTGAAGTAGGCGAGCAGCTGCCCGCCGGCGCACGCCAACCCGGCCGGCCGCGCCGCGTAGTTCCAGTAGCGGCCGGCTGTGCGCTTCATCGAAAGCACAGACCCGGCAGCGTAGCATTAGCCCATCAATTCTCCCCAACCCCTCTCTTTCCAGTATGGCAACAACCTCCTCCCAACGCCTCGCCAACCAGGTTGCCCTGGTTACCGGAGCCAGCTCGGGCATCGGCTTGGCCGTGGCTAAGTCCCTGGCCGCCAACGGCGCGGCCGTCGTGGTAAATTACATTGGTGATGCCGCCAGCGCCAACGCCGTGGTGGCCGACATTGAGGCCGGGGGCGGCCGGGCCCTTGCCGTTCAGGCCGATGTGAGCAAGGAAGACCAGGTGCAGGCCATGTTCAAACAGGCCATTGAGCACTTTGGCGGCCTGCACATTCTGGTGGCCAACGCCGGGATTCAGGTCGATTCCGCGTTTGCCGACATGACCCTGGCCCAGTGGCAAAAGGTAATTGACGTGAACCTGACCGGTCAGTTTTTGTGCATGCGCGAGGCCGCCCGCGAGTTTCTGAAGCGCGGCGTGCAGCCCGAAATCAGCAAGGCCGCCGGCAAAATCATTTGCATGAGCTCGGTGCACGAAGTTATTCCGTGGGCCGGCCACGTGAACTACGCCACCAGCAAGGGCGGCATCATGGAGCTGATGAAAAGCGTGGCCCAGGAGCTGGCACCCAAGAAAATCCGGGTGAACAGCATCGGGCCGGGGGCCATCAAAACGCCCATCAACCACACCGCTTGGGAAACCCCCGAGGCCGAGGCCAAGCTGCTCACCCTCATCCCCTACAACCGCGTGGGCGAGCCCGAAGATATTGGCGGCCTGGCAGCCTGGCTGGCCTCCGACGAAGCCGACTATATCACCGGCCAAACCATTTTTATGGACGGTGGCATGACCCTCTACCCCGGCTTCGCCACCGGCGGCTGATTCCAATTAACAATTAAGAATGAACAATGAGCAATGAACGGCACGCAGTGGCTGGACTTCCTGCAGGTACTGCCTACTCAACCCTCACTGAAGATTCTAAATTGTTCATTCTTAATTGTTAATGGTTAATTGAAAACATGACCCCCGAACACCACCGCCTCCGGGAAGCCAATGCCGGCACCAAACCCTGGCGCCGCTTTGGCCCCTACGTGGCCGAGCGCCAGTGGGGCACCGTGCGCGAAGACTACAGCGCCAACGGCGACGCCTGGAACTACACCACCCACGACCAGGCTCGCAGCCGTGCCTACCGTTGGGGCGAGGAGGCCCTGGCCGGCTTCTGCGACGACCAGCAGCTGCTCTGCTTCGGCCTGGGCCTCTGGAACGGGCAGGACCCCATTCTCAAAGAGCGTCTTTTTGGCCTGAGTGGCCCCGAAGGCAACCACGGCGAAGATGTGAAGGAGGTGTATTACTACCTCGATGCCACGCCCACGCACTCCTACCAACGGATGCTGTACAAGTATCCGCAGCACGCTTTTCCGTACGAGTGGCTGGTGCAGGAAAATGCCCGCCGCGACCGCCTGAAGCCGGAGTTTGAGCTGATGGACACGGCCATTTTCCACGAGGAGCGCTACTTCGACGTGTTCGTGGAATTTGCCAAGGCCGCTGCCGAGGATGTGCTCATTCAGCTTACCATCGTGAACCGGGGACCCGACGCGGCCAGCCTGCACGTGCTGCCGCAGCTCTGGTTTCGCAACACTTGGGCCTGGGGCACCAACGACTACCGCCCCTGCCTCATGGCTACCCCGGCCGGCCACCTGCAGGCCGACCACCAGGACCTGGGGGCTTTCACGCTCTACTGCGACGAGCACCCCGACCTGCTTTTTTGCGACAACGCCACCAATAACCAGCGCCTCTACAACGCGCCCTCCGACGAAGAATTCTTCAAGGACGGCATCAACGACTACCTGGTGCGGGGCCACGCCGGGGCTATCAACCCCAACCGCACCGGCACCAAGGCGGCCGCCCACTACGAGCTGGCCGTGCCCGCCGGTGCTACCCGCGTGCTGCGCCTGCGCCTGGCCGCCTCGGGCCTGGCCGCGCCCTTTGCCGGTTTCGACGGCCTCGTGAAGCAGCGCCTGGCCGAAGCCGACCAGTACTACCACACGCTGCAGTGCGATATAAGCGATGCCGACGCCCGCCTGGTGCAGCGCCAGGCCTGGGCCGGCATGCTCTGGAGCAAGCAGTTTTACTACTACGACGTGGCCCGCTGGCTGGCCGGCGACCCGGCCCTGCCGCCGCCGCCCGCCGAGCGCTTCGACGGCCGCAACGGCACCGGCTGGAACCACCTTAACAATCAGCACATCATCTCGATGCCCGATACCTGGGAGTACCCCTGGTATGCGGCCTGGGACCTGGCTTTTCACTGCCTGCCGCTGGCCCAGCTCGATGCCCAGTTTGCCAAGGACCAGCTGCTGCTGCTGTGCCGCGACTGGTACATGCACCCCAACGGCCAGCTGCCGGCCTACGAGTGGAAGCTGAGCGACGTGAACCCGCCCGTGCACGCCTACGCCACCTGGCGCGTGTTCAAAATGGACCAGAAGGCGCGGGGCGATGCCGGCGACATCCTGTTCCTGGAAACAATTTTCCACCGTCTCGTCATCAATTTCACCTGGTGGGTGAACCGCAAGGACCGCGAGGGCCACAACATTTTTGAGGGCGGCTTTTTGGGGCTCGACAACATTGGCGTGTTCGACCGCTCGGCCCCGCTGCCCTTCGGCGGCTACCTCGAACAGGCCGACGGCACCGCCTGGGTGGCCATGTACGCGCTCAACATGATGCGTATTGCCCTGGAACTGAGCCAGACCAACCCCGTGTACCAGGACCTGGCCAGCAAGTTCTTCGAGCACTTCCTCTACATTGCCGAGGCCATGACCAACATGGGCAACGAAGAAATGGACCTCTGGGACAACGAGGACGAGTTTTACTACGATGCCCTGAACACCCCCGACGGCGGCCACGAGCTGCTGAAAGTGCGTAGTCTGGTAGGCCTCATCCCGCTGTTTGCCGTGGAGGTGCTCGACGTTGATTTGCTGGCCGGAGCGCCGCAGTTTCTGGAGCGCATGAATTGGTTTCTGGACAACCGCCCGACGCTGGCCAACCTTGTTTCGCGCTGGCACGAGCCCGGCAAGGG
>JALYUH010000003.1 GCA_030853985.1 Bacteroidota bacterium
TACGGCAGCAGCGCCAGAAGCTGGAGCCCCAGCTCGCCGCCGCCGACCGCACCCTGCTCGCCACCTACCGCACCCAGCTTCATGCCCTCAAGCAGCAGGGCCGGGCCTTGCGCCAAGCAGTTGCCCCGGCTGCTGGCACCATGCCCGGCACCCACCCCGTGCTCACCGAAGCCCAGCGGGAGCAGGCGCACCAACTGCGTTTGCAGGCCCGGAGCATCATGCTGAACGTGGCCCAGATGGCCCAGAAATACGATGGGGCCATCAGCCAGCTGGCGCAGGAAATCCAGCCGCAAAAAGAAAAATGGAGCACTGATATTAAAGCCATTGTGGTAAAAAATGCCACTCCCGAGCAGCAGGCAAAGCTTGCAGCTGCGGGCAGCCGCCGGCCCGGCTTCGGCCCGCTCCGCCGGTTATTCAAGCCGGTTATGTTCCTGCTGCTCGACCCCAACGCGCCGGCCGAGGCGCCCACCGGGCCGGGCATTGGCAGCACCAGTTTCTACCCGAACCCCGCTGCGGCCACCACGCAGCTGGAGTACGACGTGAAAAAAGCGGGCCCGGTATCCGTCGATTTGCTCGACAAGGATGGCAACAAGCTGCGCACGCTACTGCCCGAAACCCTGCAAGACAAAGGCAGCCAGCACCAGCAGCTCGATTTGAGTGACCTGCCAGCGGGCACGTACTTCTACCGAATTGCTACCCGCCAAGGCACGCAGACCAAGCGGTTTTTGAAGGAATAGAGTCGTCTGTCGTTGCAAGCGGAGCACAGCAATCTTGCCGCTCGATGCAGCAAGCCCTGCGATGCACTAAACCCTTTCTGCAAACGCGAAAAGCCCCGATACGAAGCAGTATCGGGGCTTTTTTAGTGCTTGCATCCGGTGGTTAAACGGCCTTGCCGCAGCCCTGGACTTGCTGCCCTGACCTTCGGTTACCGCGTTGCATTGCCCCTTCGCGCGCAACGACGCGGCGGCCCGCTATTCCCGCACCAGTTCGCCGCTCAACCGGCGCAGGGCTAGCTCGGCTTGCTTGGCCGCGTAGCGGATATCGAGCAGGCGGGTTTCGGCGTCGAGCTCGTTGCGCTGGGCTTCGCGCAAGGCTAGCGGTGTGAGCAGGCCCAGGCGGTAGCGTTCCAGTGCAATGTCCACGTTCTGGCGAGCCAGCTGGATGTTGGCTTCTTCGAGGTCGAGCAGCTGCAGATAGTTCTGGTATTGGGCGAAAGCCGTGGCGGCATTGGCATCCAGCTGCAGGCCGGTTTGGTCGAGTTGCAGGCGGCGCTGCTCCTCAATTACGCGGGCGTTTTGCTCCTGGCGGCGCAGGTTGAAGCCGTCGAAAATGGGCACCGAGGCGGTGAGGCCGTAATTCAGGCCCTGCACCTGGTTGGTGCTGGTGGTGAGCACCGTGCCGGCAAAAGCGGCGTTGTTGATATTGCGGGTGAGGCCATAGCCCGACACCAACCCAACTTGCGGGAAGCGCGAAGCCCGCACCAGGCGGCGGTCGTAGGCCGCTACATCGAGGCCCAGGCGGGCCTGGGCCAGGCGCGGGTTGTTGGTTTTGATGCCCGCCGTGATGGTTTCCTCGCGCAGGTCGCGCGCCACGGTCAGGCTGTCGCTGGGGGCGAAATCAGTGCGTGGGGCGCGGCCCAGTAGGTTGTTGAGGGTAATTTTAGCCGCCTGCAACGCCTGCTGTTGCTGCAGCAGCGAGCTGCGGTCGGCGTTGTAGTCGACGCGGGCCGTCAGCACTTCCACTTTGGCACTCACGCCCACGTCTACCTGCGCCTGGGTGAGGTCGATACGGGCCTGGCCAATTTTGAGCGCCTCTTCGAGCGAGGTAATTTTACCCCCCTGGCGCACCACGTCGTAGTATGCGTTGGCCACGTCTTCCACGGTTTCCTCCACGGTGGCGCGCGTGAT
Source organism: Bacteroidota bacterium (assembly GCA_030853985.1). Classification (GTDB taxonomy): domain Bacteria; phylum Bacteroidota; class Bacteroidia; order Cytophagales; family Hymenobacteraceae; genus Hymenobacter. Next base: position 1,908 of record JALYUH010000003.1, read on the forward strand.
TTGGGCCTGCTGCTGGCGCAGGCTTTTCAGCCGGTCGTAGGCGATGAACATGCCGAAGCCGTCGAAAAGCGTCCAGCCCAAGGTTACGTTGGTGTTGAAGGCGTTGGACGTGGCCCCGTTCACGATGCGCGGGTCGCCGCCGCCGAAGCGCTGGTTGATGTTGTTGTTGTTGAAGGTGCGGGTGAGGTTGCCTCTGAGGCTGGGCAACTGGCCGGCGTTGCCGCGCGTCACGTTGTTTTGGGCCACCTGCTCATCCTGCCGCGACACTAGAATGCCGTAGTTGTGCTGCAGCGCGGCGGCAATGGCTTCCTGCAACGACAGCGGCGGGGCCGGCGGCACGCTGCTGGGGCGCTTCAGCTGGCGTGGCTGGGCCGCGGGCAGCTGCGCCAAGCTGGCGAAGGGGAGGAGGAGAAAGAGAAACGTAAGAAATTTCATAGAATCAATTCAGGCCGTCATGCTTCGACAAGCTCCGCATGGACGTGCTTTTTGCGTCAACTGTCAGCCCTACGCCGTGACCGGCTGCTTTTCAGCCTTGGCAACTTTCGGCTTATGGTTTTTGGCCGAAGCGAAATAGGAATACATCACCGGCACGACAAACAGCGTGAGGCCCGTGGCAAACAGGAGCCCACCCACCACGCCAATGCCCATGGCCCGGCGGCCCAGCGCACCCGCGCCCTGCGCCAGCGCAATGGGCAAAATGCCGAGCACGGCGCACAGGCTGGTCATCAGAATGGGCCGGAAACGGGCCGCCGCGCCTTCAACCAGGCCCGTCATGTAATCAGCGCCCTTCTCCACGCTTTGGTTGGCAAATTCCACGATGAGGATGCCGTTTTTCGTGACGAGGCCCACCAACATAATGATGCCGATTTGCGAGAACAGGTTCATCGTCTGGTTGAAATACCAGAGGCTGAACAGCGCGCCGGCCAGGGCCAGCGGCACCGTCACCATGATGATGCCGGGGTCGCGGAAGCTCTCGAACTGCGCCGCCAGAATCAGATAAATCAGCACCAGGGCCAGGCCGAAGGCGAAGAGTACCGACGAAGAGCTTTCGGCAAAGTCGCGCGACTGGCCCGAGAGGGAGGTCGAAAACGTGTCATCCAGGGTTTTATCGGCGATGGTCTGCATGGCAGCAATGCCTTCGCCCAGGGTTTTGCCCTTGGCCAGCGAGGCCGAGAACGTGGCCGCGTTGTAGCGGTTGAAGCGGTAGAGCTGCGGCGGCGTGCTTTTCTCGACCAGCGTAATCACGTTGTCGAGCTGCACGAGCTTGCCGCTGCGGCTCTTCACGTTCAGGGTGCGCACGTCGAGGGGCTGGTTGCGGTCTTCGCGGGCAACCTGGCCAATAATCTGGTACTGCTTGCCGTTGCGGATGAAGTAGCCGTAGCGCTGCCCGCTAAGGCCCGCCTGCAGGGTTTGGCTGATGTCCTGCACGCTCACGCCCAGGCTCTGGGCCTTCTCGCGGTCAATGACCACGCGCAGCTCGGGTTTGTTGAACTTCAGGTTTACATCAACGAAGCTGAAGGTTTTATCGGCCTGCGCGGCTTCCAGAAACTTGGGTACGGCGGCAGTCAGCTTCTCGAAATCCTGGGTTTGCACCACGAACTGCACCGGCAGCCCACCACCGCGGCCGCCGCCGGAGCCAATGCTCTGGTCTTGCGACACCGACACGCGGGCCCCGGTGTACTTTTTCACCGAAGCCGTGATGATGTCGGAGAGCTGCTGCTGGGAGTGCGGCCGGTCTTCCGGGTCGGTCAGGAACACGCGGGCGATGGCCGAGTTGGCCGAGCCGCCACTGCTGCCGCCACCGGGTGAGGTCACGGTCAACAGGTTATCTGCGTCGCGGGCCGAGCTGTCCTGCAACACCGTGGCCAGCTCGCTCATGTAGTTGTCCATGTATTCGAACGACGCCCCTTCCGGCGCGTTCGCATTGATGCTAAGGCGGTTGCGGTCTTCCACCGGGGCCAGCTCGGAGGGCAGGGCCTTCATGAAGAACCAGATGCCCACGCCCGTGAGCGCCACCAGCCCCCAGGCCATCCAGCGGCGGTCGAGAAAGGTGATAAGGGCATTGCGGTAGCCATTGGTGAGGCGTTGGAAGAAGGGCTCGGTTTTGCGGTACAGCCAGTTGTGGTCGCCACCCTTTTTCAGCAGCTTCGAGCACATCATCGGGGTGAGGGTGAGCGACACGAAGGCCGAAATGAGCACCGAGCCCGCCAGCACAATGCCGAACTCGCGGAACAGCTTACCCGTGATACCCGACAAAAACACCACCGGCAGGAACACCGCCGCCAGCACCACCGTGGTCGAAACCACGGCCATCAGAATTTCAGCCGAACCGTTCTTGGCCGCTTCGAGCGGCGTTTCGCCTTCCTCAATTCGGCTGTAAATATTCTCCAGCACCACAATGGCATCATCGACCACCAGGCTAATGGCCAGCACGATGGCTAGCAGCGTGAGCACGTTGATGGTGAAGCCCATCAAATCCATTACGAAGAAGATGCCGATGAGCGACACCGGAATGGCCACCACCGGAATGATGGTGGAGCGCCAGTCGCGCAGGAACAGGAAAATCACGAACACCACCAAAATGAAGGCTTCCACAATTGTATCTTCCACCTCGGCAATGGAGGCGCGGATAAAGACCGAATTGTCGAAGCCCGTGCTGATTTTCAGGTCTTTCGGCAGGTCGCCTTGGTACTGCTTCATCCGCTTGCTGAACTCGGCGGTGATGGCAATCTGATTCGAGCCGGGCTGCGGAATGGCCATCACGGCCACCATCGGGATGCCGTTGCGGCGCAGAATCGTCTGGTCGTTTTCGGGGTATAGCTCGGCGTAGCCCACGTCGCTCAGGCGCACGAGCGAGGTGGGGTCGTTGCGGATAATCAGGTTATTGAAGTCCTTGACGCTGGCCAGGCGGCCCATCGTGCGCAGCGAAAGCTGGGTGCTCTGGCCCTGCACCGCGCCGCTGGGCAGCTCCACGTTTTCGCGGGCCAGGGCCTGCTGCACGTCCACCGGCGACACGCCCAGCGCGGCCAGCTTCACGGGGTCGAGCCAGAGGCGCATCGAGTACTTACGCTCGCCCCACACCCGGATTTCGCTCACGCCGGGAATCGTCTGGAGGCGCTCTTTGAGCACGTTGTTGGCGTAGTCGGTCAGCTCCAGCAGGGTGCGCGACGACGAGCTCAGGTAGCTCAGGATGATGGGGGAGGAGTCGGCGTTGGCCTTGCTCACAGTGGGCGGGTCCACGTCGCGCGGCAGGCGGCCCTGGGCGCTCGACACCTTGTCGCGCACGTCGTTGGCGGCGGCTTCGAGGTCCACGCCGAGGTCGAATTCGACGGTGATGTTGCTGCCACCGTCGCGGCTGGTGCTCGACAGGTTTTTAATGCCCGCGATGCCGTTGATGCCTTCTTCGAGCGGCTCGGTTATCTGGCTCTGAATCACGTCGGCCGACGCCCCGGTGTAGCTCGTCTGCACCGTAATGATGGGTGGGTCGACGCTCGGATACTCGCGGATGGCGAGCGAGCGGAACCCAATTGCGCCAAAAATCACGATGAGCAGGCTCATCACGATGGCAAGCACCGGGCGGTTGATACTGACGGAGGATAAACTCATAATTTGTATGATTGAACGAGGTAGAGACGCAAGATTTTGCGTCTCGTCGTTAGCTTCGCTGAACTTCGTTTGCTGATGTTGTTTAGTCTGCGCGGTTCGGCGTGGTGCCGGCCGTTCAACGACGAGACGCACAATGTTGCGTCTCTACACCGTCCAGCACTTATTTCTGAATCGAAACTCGGTCATCCGCCTTCACCTGCAAAATACCGGTGCGGATAACCGTATCGCCCACGGCTAGGCCCTTGGTAATCTGGATGACTTTATCCGAGCGCACGCCGATGCTCACGGGCTGGACTTTGGCTTTGCCATTCTTCACCGTGAACACGGTGTAGCCGCTGGCCACCGGCACCACGGCCTCGGTCGGAATCTGGAGCGCCTCGTCGGTTTCGCCCAGCTCCAGGTTCACTTTCACGAAGCCGCCGGGGCGCAGTTCCATTTTCTTGTTGGGGTAGATGGCCCGCACCGGCAGCGTGCGCGACACCGGGTCAATCTGCGGGTTGATGGCGTACACTTTAGCCTGAATTTTTTTGGTCGTTGCTTCATCGGTCACCACTACCGGGTCGCCCACGCGCACCGATTGCGCGAACCGGCTGGGCACGCTGAAATCAATCTTCACCGGCGATACCCGAGAGAGCGTGGTAATGGCCGTGCCCGGCGACACGTACGCGCCTACCGACGTAGTGCGCAAACCCAGAATGCCATCGAACGGGGCCCGCACGTAGGCTTTTTGCAGCGTCACGCGCAGCGCGGCCAAGTCGGCCTGCGACGTGAGCAGCGCATTTTGCGACTGCTCGTACTCCTGCTGGCTGATGTATTCCTTAGTCAGCAGCGTACGCTGGCGGGCCTCCTGGTCGCGGTAAAGCTTGATATTGTACTCCTGCTTGCGCAGCTGCGCCTGCACATCGGCCGCGTTGATGGTGAACAGCAGCTGGCCCTTGCGCACCGGCTGCCCCTCCTGAATATTGAGGCTGGTAATTTTACCCGAAATCTCACTTTGGATGGTCACGGCCTCATCAGCCATCACCGAGCCAGTAGAGGCCACCTGGTCGGAGAGCTTGGTGGCCGCTACTATGTACACCTGCACGGGCACCTTGGGCTTACCGCCGGGGCCGCCTTTGCCGCCCGGGGCCGCGCCTTTGCCGCCTTTCGCGCCAGCATCTTTCTCGGCGTTGGGGCTGGGGAAATAGGTGATTTTGGCCCAGGCCAAGCCCCCAATCAGCACCAGGGCGATAACCCAGCCCAGCCAGCCGCGCTTGCCTTGGGGCTGCGGCTCGTGGTCGGGCTCGGGCGCGGCGGGCAGCGGTGCCGCCGTGGGCGCGGGCGTAGTGGTGGTATCCCAGGTTTTGGGCGGGGCAACGGGGGGGGTATCCAAAGGCATAGTCAGGGTCAACGCACAAGCGGCGGCGGATGTTCGGCTGCCGCGCGCCGGGTTGGAGAGCAGAAGGCTTAGAACCGCAATAGGTGCGCTTTTGGCTCCCAAGGTTGCGTCATATATCGTGAAACCCAGACGAAGAGGCCCAACATGCAGACCGAGCCTATCTTCGTGCCGATGAAGCCCCCGCCCGAAACCCCGCCCGAGCCCCGCAATTTCTTCCAGGACGTGTACGAAGTGGTGCGGCTGATTCCGGCCGGCCGCGTTACGTCCTACGGCACCATTGCCCATTACCTGGGCTCGCGGCGCGGGGCGCGCACGGTGGGCTACGCCATGCTGGCGGCCCACGCTGACGGCTCGGTGCCGGCCCACCGCGTGCTCAACCGCCTCGGGCACCTCACCGGGCGCCTGCACTTTGCCACGCCCACGGCCATGCAGGAGGCCCTCGAAGCCGAAGGCATCAAGGTGGAAGACGACCGGGTGGTCGACTTCGACAAGCGGTTCTGGGACCCGGCCGTGGAGCTGGGGTAGGGGGCGGGCACCCGTACGCGCCGGTTCAGCGCCGGTTGGCCGTTAGCAGCCGAATGCGGCGAATTTCAAACGCCCCAGCTTTGGCTGCCACCGGCACCAGGGTTGGCGGGCTGCCGTCGGCGGGCACCACGCATTCGAAGTAATTGGGCTGGCTAAAATCGGGCACGAAGCGATGGCAGTTGTCGGGAGCCGCCCCCGGCTGCGCGCAGATGCTCATTTCCTGGCGACGGTCGGTCCACCGCAGCACCACCCACTGGCAGGCGGGCAGGGCCTGGCCGGCTTGGCCGTTTACATGCAAGGCCACCGCCCGGTCTTTGGGCGAATCGGCGCGGCGGAAAACGTATACCCGGGCGGTATCGGGGGGCTTTGGGGCGCGGGCGGCCCCGGGCTGGCCGGCCTCCGGCACCGGCAGCACGCGGCCACTGGCCAGGTGTATTTCGTAAGGTAGCGTGGGCGGCTCGGCATTGGCGGCCGCCCCCACAATGGCGGCTCCCAGGGCACCGCCCACCACGGCCGCCGCCGCGACCTTGCTGGCCGTTTGCTCATCGAAAAGGGGCGGCCCCAGAAAGGTGAAATTGCGCCCATCGGCCGCCGGCCGCAGCTTGTAGAAACTGCCCTGGTAGGCAATCAGCATTTCTTTGCCGTCGCTCAGGCCCCATATTTTGCTCCGGCTCACCAGGGTGCGCTGGTGTTTGGCATCGGTGCGCAGGTAGGCGGCCTGCACTTCGTCGGTGCCGGCCCAGCGGGGCGATGGGTGCGGAATATGCTCGATAGCAAAAGGATAGTCGGGCTCGCTGGGGGCATTGTCGCG
>JALYUH010000004.1 GCA_030853985.1 Bacteroidota bacterium
ACCTGAATGTGCTGGTGAACAACGCCGGCATTCAGCACCGCATTCAGCTGGCCCACGACCACGCTACCGATTGGGAAACCCGCCGGCAGGAGCTGATTATCAACGTCGAAGCGCCCATTCACCTGAGTACGCTGCTGGTGCCGCACCTGCGCCAGCGGCCGGGCGCGGCCATCATCAACGTTACCTCGGGGCTGTCGTTTGCGCCGGCCGCGTTCGTGCCCATCTACAGCGCCACCAAGGCGGCGCTGCATTCGTTCACGCTCTCGCTGCGCCACCAATTGAAGCCGGAAGGCATCGCGGTGCTCGAAATCGTGCCTCCGGCCGTGAATACCGACCTCGGCGGCCCCGGCCTGCACACCTTCGGCGTGAATGTGGACGAGTTTGCCGATTCCGTGATAGGCCGGCTGGCCACCGGCGAGCAGGAAGTCGGCTTCGGTACCTCCGAAACGGCGCGCCTGGCCTCGCGGGCCGAGCTAGACGAGCAGTTTCGGGTGATGAACAACCGGTAAATGGAGTATTCGACGGTAAACCGCTGAACCAGAAATCTATATAAAGCGCAGCCGCAATAATTTCACCGCAGTAGTAAGTCAACTCACTACCGCGGTGGAGTTACTGCGGCTGCGCTCCGCACAACGTTTGTCCGGCGGGCATTTTTGCCGGTGCGCCGTTGCTACGCCTCCAGCTGCAGCACCGCGCGGCTGTGCTCGCGCACTGCCGCCGCCAGGGCCGCATCATCGGCCAGGTGCTGGCCAAACGAGGGCACCAGCTGCCGGAACCGGGCCTGCCACTCGGGCGAGGCCGCGCGCGCGGAAAAGCACTTTTGCACCAAATCGAGCATGATGGCCACGGCCGTACTCGCGCCCGGCGAAGCGCCCAGCAGCGCCGCGATGGAGCCGTCGGCCGAAGTCACCATCTCGGTGCCGAATTCGAGCACGCCGCCTTCTTTTTTATCCTTCTTGATAACCTGCACGCGCTGCCCGGCCACGGCCAACTGCCAGTCGGCGGGGTCGGCTTCGGGGTAATACTCGCGCAGGGCGGCGGTGCGCTCGGCCGGCGTTTGCAGCACCTGCCCAATGAGGTATTTGGTGAGGCCCAGATTGTGCGCCCCGGCGTAGAGCAGCGGCCGGATATTGCCCAGCTCGATGGATTTGAACAAATCCGTATAAGAGCCCTGCTTCAAAAACTTGGTGCTGAAACCCGCATACGGCCCGAACAGCAGCTCTTTGCGGCCGTTTATCTGGCGCGTATCGAGGTGGGGCATCGACATGGGGGGGGCGCCCAGCGCCGGCTTGCCGTACACTTTGGCCTCGTGCCGGGCAATCACTTCGGGGTTCCGGCACTTCAGCCACTGCCCGCTCACGGGGAAGCCGCCAAAACCCTTGGCCTCCGGAATACCCGATTTTTCGAGCAGCGTCAGCGAGCCCCCGCCCGCTCCGATGAACACGAAGCGCCCGCGCACGATGCGGCTTTCGCCAGTGGCCAGCTCCTTGATTTTGACGCGCCAGATGCCGTCGTCCTTGTGCCGGAAATCCTCCACCTCGAAGCCCAGGTGCAAATCCACGCCCGGCTGGGCTTGCAGGTGGTCGGTGAGCGCGCGGGTCAGGGCCCCGAAATTCACGTCGGTACCCACGGCCATGCGCGTGGCGGCCACCGGTTGGGCGGGGTCGCGCCCGTCCATCACCAGCGGAATCCATTCGGCAATTCGGGCCGGGTCGGTACTGAATTCCATGCCCTTGAACAGGGGCGAGCGCAGCAGCGCGGCGTGGCGCTTGCGCAGGTATTCCACGTTGGCCGCGCCCCACACAAAGCTCATGTGCGGAATGCTGTGGATGAAGGCCGTGGGGTCGGGCAGGGTGCCGTCCGTCACCAGCGAGGCCCAAAGCTGCTTGCTGAGCTCAAACTGCTCGGCAATTTTGTCGGCCTTGGAAATATCGATGGAGCCATCGGCCCGCTCGGGGGTGTAGTTGAGCTCGCAGAAGGCCGAGTGGCCGGTGCCGGCGTTGTTCCAGGCATCGGAGCTTTCGGCGGCCACGGCATCCAGCCGCTCGTAGCTGCTGATGGTGAGGTGGGGGTCGAGGGCCTTGAGCAGCACGCCGAGCGTGGCGCTCATAATGCCCGCGCCAATCAGAATGACGTCGGAAACCGGCTTGTCGGAAAGGGAGGAGGTTGAATGCATGAAAATGGTAAGGTTGCCGCTGATAATACGGTGGACGGGGGAACAGGGCTATTGGGTAGCGGAAAAAGCTGGGGTTACTCCCCTCTTCACCAAGGAGGGGACGTTGAGCCGCAGGCTCAACCGGGGTGGTGGCACCGGAGGGCGGCGTTGAACGAAGCCGTCCAGCTTTATTCTCAGTTGGCCAATTTGATTGCCACCGGCCATATCCCTATTTCCTCCCAACTTTGCGCAACGCCCCCCTCCGGTGGCACCACCCTAGTTGAGCCTGCGGCTCAACATCCCCTCCTCGGTGAGGAGGGGAGTAGGCCTGCCCTTCCTCGCCCATTCGCCCCATGCCCGACCTCGACCTGCCGCTGCTGCCCCTGCCCACCCGCGCCGATGCCACCGATACCACGGCTCCGCGCCTGCTCATCATCTACACCGGCGGCACCGTGGGCATGGCCCTGAACCGCAATGGCGGGCTGGTGCCCATGCAGTTTGGCCGGCTCGACCGCAAGATGCCCGAGCTCACGCGCCTGCCCTTCCGGCTGCAGCTGCTGAGCCTGCCCGAACCCATCGACAGCAGCAACGTAACGCCCGCCGACTGGCTGTTTCTGGCCCAGCTAATTGGCCGGCACTACGCTGATTTTGACGGCTTTGTGGTGCTGCACGGCACCGATACGATGGCCTACTCGGCGGCCGCGCTCAGCTATATTCTGGAGCATCTGGGCAAGCCGGTAGTCTTCACTGGGGCGCAGGTGCCGGTGGGGGCCAACCGTTCCGATGCCCAGCGCAACCTCATCACGGCCCTCGAAATTGCCGCCGCCCGGCACCCGCGCGCCCACACCGTGCGGGTGCCCGAGGTGTGCGTGTTTTTCAACGATGAGCTCATTCGCGGCACGCGGGCCAAAAAGGTGGAGAGCCAGCAGTTTGCGGCCTTCAAAAGCGAGAACTACCCGCCGCTGGCCCGCGCCGGCATCGGCCTCGAATTTGATGACAAAAGCATTCGCCTGCTGCCCGGCGCGCGCCTCAAAGTCCACACCCACTTCGAAACCGGTGTGGCCGTGCTGCCGCTGTTTCCGGGCATCACCGAGGCGGTGGTGTCGGCCGTGCTGCAGGTGCCCGGCCTGCGCGGCTGCGTGCTCGAAACCTACGGCTCGGGCAACGCGCCCACTGCCGCGTGGTTCCTCGCTTGCCTGGCCGACGCCCGCCGGCGCGGCGTGTGGCTCCTGAACGTGAGCCAGTGCGAAGAAGGCCGCGTAGTGCAGGGCAAGTACGAAACCAGCGCCCGCTTCGCGGAAATGGGCATCGTGGGCGGCGACGATATCACCACCGAGGCGGCCGTTACCAAGCTCATGTTCGTGCTGGGCCTGGGCGTGCCCGACGCCCGCACCCGCGAGCTGCTGGCCACCGACTTACGCGGCGAAATCACGCTGTAAAATCAATGAGCAATAAACAATGAGCAATGAGCAGCGGGGCTATCGACAGTAATTGTTCATTGCTCATTGTTCATTGCTCATGGTTCCGCCCTATCTTTGCCCCAGCAACCACCATCCTTGAGGGGTGTCCGAGTGGTCGAAGGAGCACGCCTGGAAAGTGTGTATGGGTCTCAAGCTCATCGTGGGTTCGAATCCCATCCCCTCAACAAAAAGCCCGTTTCCAGATTGGAAACGGGCTTTTTTATTTTATTCAGGCGAAGATTCCACCCGCTTAGCGGTGTAGCAGCCGGCGCAGCTTGGCGTACAGCTCGGGTTCCTCGAAGGGCTTGGCCAGGCAGTCGTTGAGGCCGGCGGCGAGGTAGCGCTCGTGGTCGCTGCGAAAGGCGTTGGCCGTGAGGGCCAGAATGGGCACGCTGGCGCGCACCGGGTCGGGGTGTTGGCGCAGGTGGGCCGAGGCCTCCACGCCGCTCATGCCGGGCATCTGAATGTCCATGAGCACGGCATCGAAGGGGCCGCCGGTTTCGAACAGACGGAGGCCATCGGGGCCGTTTTCGGCTTCCAGCACTTCAATGCCCCAGTTTTGCATCGTCCAGGCGGCCACCATGCGGTTGATTTCGTTGTCTTCGATGAGCAGCACGCGCGCGCCAGCCAGCAGGCCGGTATCAAAATTATCGGCCGGAATGGCTTCGGGGGCTTGCTGGCCGGCCTTGGGCAGGGCGAGCGAAAAGGCAAAAGTGCTGCCCTGGCCGGGCGTGCTGTCCACGGTGAGGGTGCCGTTCATCTGCTCCACCAGGGCGCGGCTGATGCTCAGGCCCAGGCCGGTACCGCCGAATTGCCGGGCCGTGTCGGCATAGGCCTGCGTAAAGCTCTCAAAAATGCGGGCCACCACTTCGGGGGCCATGCCCACGCCGGTATCGGTTACTTCGAAGCGCAGGGTCAGCTCGTCGGCGGTTTCGGCCACGGCTTGGCTCGTTACCAGCACCTGCCCGCCGGCGGGCGTGAACTTGATGGCATTGCTTACCAGGTTGATTAACACTTGGTTGAGGCGGTGCGCGTCGCCCACCACGGGAGGGTAGGCGGTGGCGGGCTGGTGCATCACGCAGGCAATGCCTTTCTCGATGGCTTGCAGCGAAAGCGGTTTCACGGCCTCCTGAATGGAGGCATTCACGTCGAACGGCTCGGGGTTCAGCTCCAGCTTGCCGGAGGTGATTTTGGCCATGTCGAGCACATCGTTCAGCACCGTGAGCAGGTGCTGCCCCGACCCCCGGATAATGCGCACGTACTCGCGCTGCTCGGGCGTGAGCGAAGTTTTGGCCAACAAATTGGCCACGCCCAGCACCCCGTTCATGGGCGTGCGGATTTCGTGGCTCATGTTGGCCAGAAAGTTTTCGCGGGCGCGCACGGCGGCTTCGGCGGCCTCCTTGGCGCGCTTCATCTCCTTGCTGGCCAGCACGCGCTCGGTAATGTCGTGGCCGTGCGACACGATGTAGGGTTCCTGGCCGGGCTCGCGCACCACGAAGTTGTGGTAATGCAGGTAGCGCAGCTGGTCGCCGCCGCGCGGGTACACCGGCAGCACGCCTTCGGCCTCGCCTGCCTCATCAATCTGGGACAGGTAGTATTCGAAGCCTTCGCGGTCCTCCTCGGTCATGTGCGCCGTTACCGACGTGCCGACCATCTCCGTGGCATCTTCGCGCAGCAGGCGGGCCAGGGCCGGGTTCGCGGTGATGACAATGCCCTGCATATCGCAGGTACCGATGAGGGCCTGCCCGTAAGTCATCAGGTCGCGGTACTGCTTTTCGCTGCGCTGCAGCGTTTGCTGAATGTGTTTGAGCGCCGTAATATCCGTGCTGATGCCCAGCACCTGCAGCGTGCCATCGGGGCGGCGCAGGGGGCGGCGCACGGCCTGAAACCAGCGCACGCTGCCATCGCTAAGCGTGAGGCACTCTTCCAGGGTAACTTCTTCGCCGGAAGTGAGTACCTGAGTGTCAAGCTCGGCCGAGCGTTTGAATTCGGCCAGGGTTTGCGGGGGAAGCGGGCGGGGGCCATTGAAAGGAGATATTTCCCATAAAGCTTTCATGGCCTGGTTGCCGAAAATCAGCCGCTGGTCAGCATCGCGCACCATCACCGCCGATGGAATAGTGTCGAGCACCTGCTCCATAAACTGCTGGTTTTCGCGCAGCTGCAACCGGGCGGTTTCGCGCTCGCTCACATCGGCAAAGTACAGGTTGGCGTGGCGCTGCCCCGGCAAGGGCATCACCGAAACATCGAAGGTGTACCTGTCAACCTGAATGGACAGCAGCTCGGGCGTGCCCTGCGCTAGGGCCTGGCGGGTACCTTCGCGCAGCAGGTGCTGCACCCGCACCCGCTCGGCCCGCGGGAGGTGGCTGCCCAGGGCCCGGGCCGCCGTGTTGGCGTAGAGCTGCTGTTGATTAGCCCCGATGCGGACCACCGGACTGGGGTTTTCGTCGGGCAGATAGGCCAGGGCCTGCACCGCCTGCTCGTTGGCCTGGGCGTAGGCCAGGGCCGCCGTGAGTTCCTTGATGCGCTGCTCGGCCGCGGCCAGGGCCTGCGGATAATCGATGCCAGCAGCGGAAGCAGTAAGGGAAGAAGTCATATTCGGCACGGCGCAGATGGGCCGGCTAAATGTACTAACTCCCGCGCCAAACTGGCCCAGGTTGCCTCCGGGCCGAAAGCTGGTTTAGCTCGGCAGCAGGTCAATCCAGCCGTCCTCGCTCACCACCACGGCCAGCACCGGGTACTTGCTGCTGTTCACGTAGCGCAGGGCCGAGTTGAAGCGCGAGCCGCGCGAGGAATCGCCCTTTTCCGTCGCTAATCCATCCAGAATGGCCCCAATGGCGTGGCAGATGCCGTTGGGCTCGATGAGCACGGCCCCGTCGATGTTGGTAACGAGGCGCAGCACGGTGGGGGTCATAATGCGCGGCACCACCCGGAAGCACTGCCGGGTGAGGCGCTGAGCCTCCTGCGCGGCCCCGGCGCTGATAACCAAAATGGTGCCATTAGGCTGCGTGGTGGCTTTCTGGGCCAAATCCCAGAGATAGTCGGTGCTGTCCACGCTCAGCTCGGGAAACACAATGCGAATGACGCGGGCGAAGTTGTCGGCCGCCACCTGGCCCTGGGGCAGGCGCGGGGTGTTGCTCACCACGCGCATCAGCACGTGGCCGGCGTGGCTCACCTCCCAACTGTAGTGGTTGGTGAAATGCACCGTTACCAGGGGCTCAAACTGCCCATCGGATTCCGAAATCAGCTGGCCCAGGCCAAACACGTGCGAGGCATCCGAAATCAGGGCCGTGTGGCCCTCGCTCAGCTCCAGCAGCTTCCGGATGGAGCGGTGGTCGCGCATGGGTACCGGCGTTTCCAGGGTGAGCACGGGCACCACGGCCGGGTGTAGCCGCCGGCTCACCAGCATGGTGCCGATGGCCTCGTCGCCCTCGTGGCGCAGGGCGGCCACGCCGTTGCAGGCGTCGTACAGGCCGTGGGTGCCGGCGGGGGCCACGCGCAGCATCAGGCGGCGGCCGGCCGAGCGCAGCAGCTCGTTGTAGTCGCGGTCGAGCACGGGTTGGTCGTTGTCGGCCGTGTCGGCCTCGCGCAGGGCGCGCGAGCAGTCGTGCAAAAACTCCAGCACGGCCGCGTGGGGCATGTTGATGGGCCGGCCGCCACCGGGCTTGGGCAGGGCGTAGTAGCCGTCGTAGCAGTCGGCGGCCAGCTGGAGTACCACCGTCACGAGGTAGCCCTGCAAACTCACCGGCCCCGAGCAGAACGAGCGGCGGTTCTCGCCCCGGCTGCTCGTCAGCTCCGTCAGGGTGCTTTCGGTGGCCTGGCACACCAGCTCGTACCAGTGCTGCTTTTCGGAGCGGTCGTGGTCGTTGGGGTGCAGGTGGTACACGGAGCCCTGCGGGCCGGCGTTGGCTTCGAGGGCTGCCGCGCGCGCTTTCACGGCCCGGAATTCTTCGGGGGCGTAGCGGTGCGAAGCGGGTTCGAGCACCACGGCTTCGGGCGCTTCGGCCTCGCGCCCGGCGGCAAAGCCCAGCAAAAAAACCTCGGGCCGCAGGCTGCGGTCGAGCAAATTAAAAACCCCCTCGGCAAAGAGCTGGGCCGAGACGCGAAACAAGCTTTGGTGCTCCCACATGGACGATAACCGAACGGCCGCCCCCCGTTGTGGGCACGACTTCGCCCCGAACTACGGGAGAATTCCATTAATAGTGGTGTTTCCGAACAAATTTCCTCCTTCAATGCTTCTTTGCCCGCCCGCGTCGGCGTATCTTCGGTTCGCCACCGGACGCCACCGGCCAAACTTCACCCCCACCGCTTCACCCCACCCGCCTATGCCCTTTATCGACATGCTGTTCGTGGTGGTGGTGGCCATCTCGTTTATTCCGATTCTGACGGGCTACTGCGCCCAAAGCCGGGGCCGCTCGTTCTGGCTATGGTTTGCGCTGGGCTGGCTGCTGCCGTT
>JALYUH010000021.1 GCA_030853985.1 Bacteroidota bacterium
CTCGTGGCCCAGTTTTCGGAAGATGCCGGCTCGGCACCAAACGGCGGCGAGCTGCCACCCTTCGGCACCGGCCGCATGATTCCCTCGTTTGAGGAAGTGGCGTTCAAGCTGCAAAAGCCCGGCGACATTGCCGCGCCGGTACAAACGCCCTATGGCTGGCACATCATCAAATTGATTGAGCGCCAGCCCCTGGCCAAGTTTGCCGACGTAGAATCAACCTTGAAAAGTAAAGTAGCCAAGGACTCGCGCTCGGAGTTGAACAAAGCCGCCTTTCTAAAGCGCGTGCGCCAGGAAGACCAATTTGTGGAAGTGCCCGTTTCCAAAACCTACGTTTTCAGCAAAGCGGATACGACCTTGGTGGCCGGCCGCTACAAATTCGCCGCGCCGGGGTTCATCCGAATCATCAGGTGGGCCACCTTGATTTCGCCCTGCGCCGTGCGCCGGTCGTTCACCTTGATAATGTGGTAGCCGAAGCGCGTGCGAATGGGCTGCGACACCTGCCCCACAGGTGTGTTGTAGGCCGCCGACTCAAACGGATACACCATTTGCATGGCCGTGAAGTAGCCCAGCTTGCCGCCGTTTTCCCGGGCCGAGGGGTCTTCGCTGCTGGTGCGGGCCAGCTGGTCGAAGTCGGTGCCGGATAAGGCCTGCTGGCGCAGCTTCTCAATCTTCTGGTACGCAATCAGGGTGTCCTGGGGCGTCGCATCGGGCGCTACCCGGATGAGGATGTGCGAGGCGCTCACCTCCTGGCTCATGCGGTCGTAGGCCTCGCGTACCAGCTTGTCGGTCACGCTTTTCTCGGTGAGGTAGGGCTGGGCCAGCTGCTGACGGTAGCCGTCGAGCTCGCGCTTGAAGGCCTGCGTGGTGTCGAGGCCCCTCTGCTCGGCATCCAGCACCTTCAGGCGGAAGTTGGTGTACAGGTCCAGGTAGTCGGTCACGCTTTGGCGGGTGCCATAGTCGGGAGCCGAGCTGTTGTTTTTCCGATATACGTAGGCAAACTCATTGGCCGGAACCGGGTACGTGCCCAGCGTTTCGACGGTAGGGCCAACAGCGGTAGAGCCGGTGGTGGCCGAAGCGGCCGGTTTGGAAGTTTGGCAGCCAGCCAGCAGCGTGACAGCGGCCGCGCCAGCGTACAAAATGCGTTTATGCATAGGAAAAGTTAGAAGACAAAAGCGCTAAGCCAGTAGTAAGTAGCGGAGCGGGCATAAAATTACCGATGCGAAATTAACTAATTTCCGGGGGGAATGCCGCAAGTTCGTGGCCGGAAGCATCGGATAAAAAAAAGACCGTCGTGCGGGGCACAACGGTCTCAAAAATACGGTTCCCGGGAGTGGGTTTCAGGCCAAATGCTTGCTCAGGTGGCACACGGTATGGTTGCCGCGCGTGAAAAATTCCACGCGGTCCATGAGCCGGTTCACCAGCGTCATGCCCATGCCGCCCCTGCGGCCCTGTTGGATGTAGGCGTGGAAATCGGGGTTGGCCGCGGGGCCGGGCAAGAAAATGGTGTCGCCGTTGTCGGCAATCTCCACGTTCAGGTCCTGCTGGTCGAAGGCCAGGGTGAGGTCGAGAAACTGCGTTTCGTCCTCGCCATTGGCGTGGATGATAAAGTTGGCCACCACCTCGTCCACGGCCAGTACCACTTGGTTTATCGCAACTTCAGAGAGCTGCCGGCTGGTGAGGTAGTTCCGCACAAAGTCGCGCACCTGTTGCAGGTGGACGCGCGAACAGCCAATGCGGAGGGCAGACTTCACTTGGGAAAGGTTGAGTTTTGAAGATTGAATGCTGAGTTGATAAACGTGTGGCAGAGGAAGCGCTAAAGTCTTCGTCAACTCAACATTCAACCCTCAGCATTCAAAACGTCAATTACGCGGCTTCGGCTTCGGTAAGGCTCGGTACGATGGTCATCAGCGCATCCAGGCCCAGGATTTCAAATACGTTGAATACTTTCTCCTGCATGTTGAAAAACACCAGCTTCACGTTGGCATCCTGAAAACGCTGGAGGTGCGAAATGAAAACGCCCAGGCCCGCAGAAGAAATGTAACTGAGCTTGGCGCAGTCAATCAGAACTTTGCGGTAATTGAGAATATCGGGCTTAGCCAGTTCAGTGTCAAGCACAATGGCGGAACTAGCGTCCAGCTCGCCATCGAGCAGGAGGGTAAGGGTATCGGCGGAGGGTTGCGCGGTAACTTTCATAATGAGGGCGATACGTCAGGCCTACGACAGGGGTTGGGCCGACTTGAATTTAATCACGAGCAGCGTCTGGTCATCGTGGATGGGATGGCCGTGCGTAAAGGCGTTGAGGTCATCGAGGATGAAGTTTTTAATGTCCTCAGCCTCCTGAAAATAACTTTCCTCAAGGCGCAGCTTGAGGCGGTCCTCGCCGTACTCGTCGGTGCCGGAGCCACCGCGTGCCTCCACAATGCCGTCGGTGTAAATCACCATCACATCGCCGGGGCTGTAGTCGTAAAACTGGTTCTTAATGTGTTTTTCGTAACTCTCGTTGCGAATGATGCCGAGGCCGAGGCCGGTCGAGTCGAAGTAGAAAACCTCCTCGCGCAGGGCGTGGTAGTAAAGCGTGTGGCAATGGCCGGCGCGGGCAAACACAAACCCACCCTGCTCATAATCAATGATATAGAGTGAGGAGGTGATGAATGAAGACTTTTCCAGGCAGTGGGTGAGGGCGGCGTTGGCCTGCGC
>JALYUH010000023.1 GCA_030853985.1 Bacteroidota bacterium
GGCTGGGTGTAGGGTGCGTTCATGCAGGAATGGGGAATAAAATGGAGGGGGGGAGCTCGTGACCAGAAGCCGAAGGTACTAGACGAGCCGACCGAAAACCCGCAGCAATCCCACGAATCCCGAAGTCGCCCCTTTTCCCGATTAAATATAGGCGTTTCATAATTTATTCGCACCTTCGCAGTTCCAAGCACCTTTTTCTACTATGACCAGTTCCATTTCCGGGGGCTCCACGAGCACGGCTACGGGGGCGGAATTTCCCAGCGTCCTCGTGCTGGGCTGCGGCTGGCTGGGCATGGCCCTGGCCCGCTCGCTGGTGCAGGCTGGCCACCGCGTGGTCGGCACCAGCACGACCCCCGACAACCTCGACGTGATGCGGGCCGCCAGCATTGAACCTCACCTGTTTCAGCTCGGGCCCGACTTTGGTCCCGCCGCTGATGCCCTGTTGCACCGGCTGCTCGCCCATACCGATGTACTCGTGCTCAACGTGCCGCCCCGTGCCGCCGCCGCTGGGGCCTACCCCACCCTGCTGCGCCCCGTGCACCGGGCCGTAGCCGCCGCCGGCACCAAGTGCGTGCTGTTCGTGAGCTCGACCAGCGTGTACCCCAACGAGCCGCGCACCATGCGCGAAACCGATGCCGTGAGTACCCGCGACGCGGCTTCCGACGTGCTGCGCGCCGAAGGCCACTTTGTGCCCCGCTACGGCCAGTGGAAAAGCACCGTGGTACGTTTAGGCGGCCTTTTTGGCCCCGACCGTGCCCCTGGCCGCTTCCTGGCGGGCCGCCAGGGCCTCGACCAGGGCAATGCTCCCGTGAACCTCGTGCACCTGACTGATGTGGTGGGCGTACTCTCCGGCATCATTCAGCGGGGCTTGTGGGGCCATACCTTCAACGTATGCGCCGACCAGCACCCCCGCCGTCGCGATTTCTACCCCGCCGCCGCCCAGTTCCTGAAGCTGGAATCGCCCGTATTTAAGGAGGAACACCAATCGGTGGTAAGCGGCAAAACCATCGATAGCAGCTCCATCCGCAACCTCCTCCCCTACCAGTTCCAGCACGACGATGTGCTGGCCGCGCTGGCCTATTGCTAGCGGCAGCGCCCCGGCTTCTTCGGAAATCAGGGCAATAATTGCCCCTCCGCTGCCCGCGCTATAGCGTACCTTTGTGCGGTGAAATCAGACGCTGCCGTACTTCCCGTGGCCGTGCTCGGGGGCGGGGCGGCCGGCTTTTTTGGCGCCATTGCCTGCGCCGAAGCCAATCCCGGCCAGCCCGTTATCCTGCTCGAAAAAACCGGCAAGCTGCTGGCCAAAGTGCGCGTATCGGGCGGCGGCCGCTGCAACGTCACGCACGCCTGCGAGTCGCCCGCCCAGCTGGCGGCCCACTACCCGCGCGGCAGCAAGCCGCTCAAAGCTGCCTTCCAGCAATTCGGCGTGCCCGATACCATTGCCTGGTTTGCCCAACGCGGCGTGGCCCTAAAAACGGAGGCCGACGGCCGCATGTTCCCCACCACCGACTCGAGCGAAACCATCGCCCGCGCCCTCGAAGAAGCTGCCCGCAAAGTGGGTGTCCGCATCGTCACCAACACCAGTGTCGATGAAATCCAGCCCCAAACCGGGCAAGGGTTCCGGCTGAAGCTGAGCGGCACCGGGGCCAGCCAGTTCGGGGGAGCGCTGGCTGTCAGCCGACTGCTCGTGGCCACCGGCGGCAACCCCAAAAGGGCCAACTACGACTGGCTGCGCGCCCTTGGCCACCACATTGCCGAGCCGGTACCGTCGCTCTTCACCTTCAACGTACCCAACTCGCCCCTGAATGAGCTGATGGGCGTGAGCGTGCCCCTGGCCCGCGTGGTACTGGCCGGCGAAAAACTACAGTACGAGGGTCCGCTGCTCATCACGCACTGGGGCGTGAGTGGCCCGGCCGTGCTCAAGCTTTCTGCTTGGGGGGCCCGGCGGCTAAGCGAGCTGGGTTACGTGGGCACGGCGCTTATCAGCTGGTTACCAGCGCACACCGACGAAACTCTGCGCCCCTGGCTGCAACAGTTCCGGCAGGACAACGGCAAAAAAACTGTAGTCAGTAACCCGCTCTTCGGCCTGCCGCAACGCCTGTGGCGCAACCTGGCCGAGCAGGCTGGCATCACTGCCGAAACCCGCTGGAGCGACCTGCCCGCCAAAGCCCAGAACCGCTTGTTCGAACTCCTGCTCCGCATGCCGCTGGCTGTGCGCGGCAAAACCACTTATAAAGACGAGTTCGTGACCTGCGGCGGTGTTTCGCTCGATGAGGTTGACCTTAAAACCATGCAGAGCTGCCGTGTGCCCGGCCTGTATTTCGCCGGCGAAGTACTCGATATCGATGGCATCACTGGGGGCTTTAACTTTCAGGCAGCCTGGACTACTGGCTTCCTGGCTGGCCGAACTATGGCGGCAGCACCAATAGTAGCCGTGTAACCTTCCGCGCACGCAGGGAGTAAACGGGGCATCTCTTTCACCTCAAATTGCTCTTTCCCCATGGAAGCCAAAGCCACCCAAGCCCTGCTCAACGAATTGGTTGAAACCCTCAAAGATGGCCAGAAAGGCTATGCCGACGCCATGACCGACGTCGAAGATGCTAACCTGAAAGATACTTTCAAGAAATACGCCGCCCAGCGCGCCGAGTACATCACCGAGATTGAGGACCAGATGTTCAAGCTGAACCTCAAGCCCGACGAAAGCACCAGTGGTTCGGTAACCGCCACCGTGCACCGCGCCTGGATTGACCTGAAAGCAGCTCTCACCAGCAAAGACAACAAAGCCGTTCTCAACGAGTGCGAGCGTGGCGAAGACTACGCCAAAAAAGCCTACCAGACTGCTCTGAAAGCCCAAGACCTGCCCGCTAACCTGAAGTCGGTTATCGAGAAGCAATACCAGGGTGTGACGGAAGCCCACGACAAAATCAAGTCGTTGCGCGATTCGTCTAAGTAATTGTAGCTGGCTCTTCCCAAGCCAGCCGAATAAAAAAGGCCGCTCAATTGAGCGGCCTTTTTTTGTAACTAACTAATTCACTTATACGAAACACATATTCTGGATAACCCAGTTTCACCTAAATGAGATAACGGATAGCGCTATTCGTCAAAGCTTTCGTTGCGGGGCGCGCGGGGTTCGGGGCGCGTGTCGTACTCGCGGGGCGTGCCGTAGCTCGGCTTGTTACCATAGCTAGGCTTGTCGCCGTAGCTGCCTTTGTTGCCATAGGCCGGCTTGTTGCCGTAGCCGCTGCCGCCTTCGCGACGCTCACCGCCGCCGTAGCTAGGCTTGTTGCCGTAGCCGCTGCCGCCATCGCGGTTGCCTTTGTAGCCGCCGCCGTAGCCGCTGCCACCTTCGCGGCGCTCGCCGCCGCCGAAGCTGCCACCACCGCGGTTGCCGCCTTTGTAGCCGCCACCGTAGCCGCTGCCACCTTCACGACGCTCGCCACCATTGAACGGACGACGCTCGCGGTCGCCGCCGAAGCCACCAGGACCACCCGTACCGCCCGTGCGGTTGAAACCCTCCTCTTTAGCTTGGCCTTCCTGCACGGGAGTGGCGATGCTGAAGCTTACCGGCGTGCCCTGAATGCTGGTGCGACCCAGCTTGCCCACAATCTCATCGGCGTATTCCGACGGTACTTCCACGAAGCTGAACTTGTCGTAGAGGGCGATGTCGCCCACTTTGGCACCGGTCAGGTTGCTCGATTCCGAAATCAGGTCCACGA
>JALYUH010000032.1 GCA_030853985.1 Bacteroidota bacterium
CGGCGTAGGTGTAGCGGTGGATGCCGCCCTCGGGCAGGCGCGACACGATTTCGGTATCGGAATGCCACTTGGCGGCGTGTTCGATTATCGAGGCCACGCGCAGGGGCTCGGCCATCATCAGTCCTAACATAGGGAAGCGGGGTGGGATGAGAGTAGGGCCGTAAGGTAGCACCGGGGCGGTATTTGCACGCAACCCAGGCAGGCTTTTGCGGGTATTAGCCCCAACTAAATTATGCGGCTGGCGGCGCTGCCGGCGGCTGGCTATGCTATTACTCGCTGCTATTTCCATTATCCGCCATGTCTGGTATTAAGCAAACTGCTGATTTTCTGGATATTATTTACCAGGAACAGCCCAATATTCTGCTGGGTCGCTGGCTGCGGCCGGTTTCGGAGGCCGAAGCCCAGCGCGGCTACGAAGCGTTGCTGGCCGCGGCCAAAACCCACGGCGCGCACTACTGGCTGCTCGACATCCGCCGCCGCCACCGCAGCGCCCCCAGCACCCTGGCCTGGCTGCTAACTTCCTACTACGACCAGCTGGTGCGCGGGCTCGGCCCACCGGTGTCGCTGGTGTATTTTATGGCGCCGGGGCTGCGCGGCGAGTTTCAGCAGGATGGCACCGTACCCGAGCCGGCCACCTACGCCGGCCAGCCCTTTCGCATGAACCAGGTTATCACCGAAGCCGATGCCGTGGCCTGGCTGCGGGCCGAACAGGGAAATATGGCGGCGTAAGCGCCTCTGGCAAAACAGCACCCCAAAGGACTGTATAGCTGGTGCCGCAGGCGGCGCGGCGGCCCCAGGATTTTGCGCCGCGTTACATTCCGGCGTTGTTGGCAGTAGTGAAAGCCGGCCATCGGGTGGTGGCTGGCCTGCACTACATTCGTCCCATGCGTGTCCCTTTCCTCCTTTCCATCGTGGCTGGCCTGCTGGCTGGTTCCGCCGCTGCCCAAACGCCCCTGCAAGTGGGCGATGCCCTCCCCGATTTCGTGCTGCCCCGCGTGGTAAACCGCCCCAGCGGCACCTTCGCCGCCACCGAGGCCGCGGGTAAGGTACTGGTGCTCGAATTCTGGAGCACCACCTGCAGCCCGTGCATCCCGGCCCTGCAACGGCTGGCCGACCTGCAGCAGCGCCACCCCGGCGAGGTGCAGGTAGTGGGCATTTCGACCGATTCGGAAATCCGCCTGCAGAAATTTCTGGCGAAGCGGCCGCTGCCGGTGCCGCTGGCCTCGGCTCCCAACCCGGCGCAGGACCTCAACCGCCTGTTTCCGCACCAGCTGATTTCGCACACGGTGGTGGTTGATAAAAACCGGCGCGTGGTGGCCATCACCTCCCCCGAACAGCTTACCGAAGC
Source organism: Bacteroidota bacterium (assembly GCA_030853985.1). Classification (GTDB taxonomy): domain Bacteria; phylum Bacteroidota; class Bacteroidia; order Cytophagales; family Hymenobacteraceae; genus Hymenobacter. Next base: position 1,349 of record JALYUH010000032.1, read on the forward strand.
GGCGCTGCTGGAAGTGGCCGCCGGCCGCCCCGTGCATCTCCAGCTGAAGCAGGACGTGCTCAACCCCGACCCGATGAGCTACTTCCCGGTTGATACCGCCACGCGCTATGCCGTGAGCGTGCGGCCCTTCATCCAGGGCTTGTCGGGCATTGTGCGGCCCGAGCGCAAGGGGCCATTGGCGCGGCGCCGCCTCACGGCCATCAATATCGATTACACCTCTCTGTTTCAGACGGCCTACGGCATCAGCCTGTTCCGCATCCAAAACCAAATGCCCGACAGCATACGCCAGTACGACGACCTCGCCAAAATCTGCTTCGATTTCATTGTGCCGCCTGGCCAGGAACCGAACTTGAAGCCGCTGATGCGCGAAGCTCTGCGCCAATACTTGCCGGTGCAGGCTACCTGGGTGCCCACGACCAAACCATCCTACGTGCTGCGCCGGCTGAAGAATGCCGCGCCCATGCCGGTTTCCGGCAAGCCCGAGCAGTTCAGCTTTGGCGGCGGCGAGTTTGCCATGCAGGGCCGCCCGCTCGAAAGCTTGTGCGACTACCTCGAAAACGAGTTGCGGCTCCCGGTGGTGGACGAAACCGGCCTGACCGGCCGCTACGACGTGGCCTTCGCCACCCAAGGGGCCGACGTGAAAGGCTCAATCGTGGCGGCGCTGGCCAAGCTGGGCCTGGAAGTAGTGGAAGCGCCACGGATGATTCAGGTGCTGCACCTCACGCCCGCCACCGCCCAAAAATAGGCCGGCCCCGGCGGAAGGATTCCACCGGGGCCGGCCACGGAAAAGTGCTGCCGCCTACCGCGCTGCCTCAATAGCTAGCTGCAGCAGGCCCGAGCGAACGCTCAATTCCGTCAGCTTATTATTGCGGCGCGTGGGGTGCACGCGGTTGGTGAGCAGCACCACCACCAAATCCTTGGCGGGCTCAATCCAGAAGTAGGTGCCCGTGAAGCCGGTGTGGCCGTAGCTGCGCGGCGAGGCGTTTTTGGCCGAGTTCACGCTGGGGTTGGCGGCGGGGCGGTCGAAAGCCAGGGCGCGGCGGTTGTCGGGGCAGAACTGGCAGCTGGTCCACTCGGCCAGCACGGCTTGGTCGAAGAGCTGCTGGCCGCCGTAGCGGCCGCCCCAGGCGTAGGTCTGGGCCAGCTTGGCCACGTCGTTGGCATCGCCAAATAGGCCGGCGTGGCCCGAGAGGCCGCCCAACAGGGCCGCGCCCTCGTCGTGCACGGTGCCGTGCAGCAATTGCTTGCGGAAAGCAGTATCTACTTCCGTGGGCACAATGCGCTTGAGCGGGAAGCGGTTGGTGGGCCGGAAGCCCAGCGTAGTAGCACCCAGCGGCCCATACACCTCCTTTTGCAGGTAGGCATTGAGCGGCTGCCCGGTGCGGGCCTTCACCAGCTCGGGGTAGAGAATGAACGACAAGTCGGAGTACACGTAGCCCGGCTTGGCATTCAGCGGCGACGCACCGATTTCCTTGTAGATGCGGGCCGGCAAATCCTTGCGCGCCCACAGCCCGGCGGCGGCCGGCAGCGGGAACCGGGCCGACGAATCGGCGCGGAAGTAGCGGCGGCGCATCTCGCCATTCTTCTTCCGTAGCTCCTGCCAGAACGGAATCCAGGCCTTGAGGCCGGCCTGGTGGGCCAGCAC
>JALYUH010000034.1 GCA_030853985.1 Bacteroidota bacterium
GTGCTGGCCCAAACCGAGCAGTGGCACCGCAGCCTGACGCGGGAACACCGCAATGGCGATGGCCAGGCCCCCGAAGCCGGCGCAAGCTGGGTGGGGCTGCCAGTGGCTGACTTCCAGGCTGGTTCGGTTCGCATCGAGCAGCTAACCAGCTACGTAGCCCTGCTGGCCGAAGGCAACGCGCAGCACAACTGCGTGGCTACCTACCTGCAATCGTGCCGCCTGGGCCGCTGCGGCATTTTTTCCCTGACCGTGGACGGCACCCGTGGCCTGACCGTGGAAGTAACCGCCAACCGCACCGTGGTGCAGGTGCGCGGCAAATACAACCGCTGGATGACCCAGCAAGAACACGCCTGGATTACCCAGTGGCTCGGCGCGGCGCGCCTGGTGCTCTCCAAGCACGCCGGGGTGGCAGAGTGAGGTGAACGGAGCTGCGCCAACAAAATAGTAACCCTTTTCAACCCTACCAGTATGCGCTTCAACTTCTTCTCCCGCAACACCGCCGCCACCGTCAACCACGAAGGCGCGCCCGCCTTCACGCTCACGCCGCAGGTGGAGCTGTACGCCGCCGTGGCTACCGCCGCGCTCAGCGACCAGTTCTACGAAACCGCCGATACCCGCTTGCAGCGCCTGCGCGAATTGGTGGCCAAAAACGAGCCGCTGTTTGTGGCGCAAGTGGCCGTGTATGCCCGTGAGAGCCTGAATTTGCGCACCGTGCCGCTGGTGCTGTGCGTGGAGCTGGCCCGCCTGCACCGCGGCGACAGCCTCGTGAGCCGCCTGGTGGCCCGCGTGGTGCAGCGCCCCGATGAAATTACGGAATTGCTGGCTTTCTACGCCCAGGCCAACGGCCGGAGCGGCAACAAAGTCCTCAACCGCCTCTCCAAGCAGCTGCAAAAAGGCCTGGCCCTCAGCTTCAACCGTTTCGACGGCTACCAGCTGGCCAAGTACGACCGCGCCGGCGCGGTACGCCTGCGCGACGCCCTTTTCCTGGTGCACCCCAATGCCAAGGATGCGGGCCAGCAAGCCCTCTTCGACCAACTGGTGCGCGGCGAATTGCCCACGCCCTACACGTGGGAAACCGAGCTGTCGGCGGTCGGGCAGGGGACTTTTGCCACCGATGCGGACCGGCAAACGGCCGTCCGCCAGACCTGGGAAATGCTCATTGGCAGCGGCAAGCTGGGCTACATGGCCCTGCTGCGCAACCTGCGCAACCTACTCGAAGCCAACGTTTCGGCCCGGGCAATGGAGCGGGTGTGCGACACGCTGGCCGACCGGCAGGCGGTGGCGCGCAGCAAGCAGCTGCCGTTCCGTTTCCTGGCCGCCTACCGCGAGGTGAAAGCCTTGCCCGGCGGCCACGTGGCGGCTGTGCTGGCGGCCCTGGAAACGGCCATTGCCCACAGCGCGGTGAACCTGCGCGGTTTCGGGGCCGACACCCGCGTGGTGGTGGCCTGCGACGTATCCAGCTCTATGCAAAAGGCTATTTCGCCGCGTAGCAAAGTGCTGCTCTACGACGTGAGCCTGGTGCTGGGCATGTTGCTCCAGAGCCGCTGCCAGAACATCATCACCGGCATGTTCGGCGATACGTGGAAGCGCATCAGCCTGCCTCGCGGACCGGTGCTGCGCAACGTGGAGGAGTTCTACCGGCGCGAAGGCGAGGTGGGCTATTCCACCAACGGGCACTTGGTCATCAAGGACCTGCGGATGCGGGCCAAAGTAGTGGACAAGGTGATGCTATTCACCGATGTGCAGCTCTGGAACAGCACCGGCGACGGCGGCACCCACGCCCAGGAATGGGCGCAGCACCGCCGCACCGTGGCCCCCCACGCCCGCCTCTACCTCTTCGACCTGGCCGGGCACGGCACCGTGCCGCTGGAGGTGCGCCCCGAAACGGGCGTGGCCCTCATCGCCGGCTGGTCCGACAAGGTGTTCGACGTGCTGAATGCGCTGGATAACGGCGGCTCGGCGCTGAGCGAAATCGAGAAAATTGACTTGTAAAACGTACTCCTGAACGGCCGGGCAATAAAGCGGAGCCCCCGGCCGCTCCTGAAACAAAACCGGGGCCGTAGCTGCGCCCTACTTCGTACTGAAAAAACGCCAGAAGCTTAGGTGCTTCGCTGTGCCTCGGGCACAGTATCGTGGGTTCAGTGCCTGTTGCCCGGTTTTAGCGGCCTGAGTTGGGTGCCGTAAGCGGGCGCTACTTCGTGGTAAAGTTTTCGGATGAATTACGATTTATCTCGCGGGTTCGAATCCCGTTTCCGCTTCGGGCGGAGGACGAAAACATTGCGCCTACTGCCTGTTGCCCCAACTTATTTGTTTTTTGAATCCCAACTAAAACTACCCCGGGAATAACATTTTTCAACTACTGAGCGGCCGTTATTCCCGGGCCGCTGCCCAATAAAATCTGCCTTTTACCATGACCTCTACTACCCTAAGCCGCGATATCCGAGTCCGCATTGCCCAAAGCACCCTGGCGGCGCTGGAGCAAGGCTTCTACCGCACCTCCATCAACCAGCAAATTGGGCTGGCCGACCCGCAGCGCGCCGCCGAAACCGGCAGCCATCTCTACCGCCCCGCCGATGCGGCCGGCCTC
>JALYUH010000051.1 GCA_030853985.1 Bacteroidota bacterium
CTGCTGGCCACTAAGCTACCCGCCGGCGTGGCCCTCAACCTCGAAGCCGCCGCCACCACCGACACCGAGCCGCTGCTGTTTCAGCGCACCGTGGGCCGGGCCGATGCGGCCCTGCTCTTTGTACTGCCCTTGGCCGAGACGCTACGGTTTCTGCTGGGTGCGGCCGGAGCGACGGCCCCGGCCGTGCATCAACTGGTGTTTGAGCTGCCACTGATTGCAGGGTGCCCGGCCGGCTTTTCCGGGGCCACATTCGCGGATGGGCTCCTGTTCGTATCGGCTTCGGTGGAGGATACGGCCGATGCCGTGCTCGATGGCGCGGTGCTGGGCTCGTTCGTGGGCGTGGTGGATGTAGCCGATGCCACTGCTACGTTTGCCCGGCTGGTCTGGGCCGATGGCCGGCCGTATTTCGGCAAAGTGGAGGGGCTGGCCGTGCGCCAGCAGCTGGCCGACGGCCAGTTTGAGCTGCTGCTGGTGACGGACGATGACGCGGGCGGCAGCACTGCCGCCACGGCCCACCTGTTGTTATAGCCGGAACCGATTATCACCCGGCAAGGCTTTGTCGCCCGCCCATTCGGCGCTAAATTTGACGTGCCCGCCGCACGTGCAACCGGGCTGCCATTATCGTTCTACCGCTTCAATCTCGATGAATTCTTTTCCCCAGGCTCCGGAAACGCATTATTTTCAGAATGCGGCCGGCCGATTGTACTACCAGCCGGCCGCGCAGGTGGTGCGGCTGGCCTGGGCCGCCGAACGCATTGCGCTGCCCGCCATTCAGGAATACTACGAGCAGGTGCTGGCCCTGATGCTGAGCACCGGCAGCCACAAAATTCTCTCGTGCCACGGGCAGCGGGCGCCGCTGCCGGGCGCGGCCCAGGAGTGGCTCACCGGCAACTGGATTCCGCGCGCCATTGCGCAGGCCGGAGCCCACTACTGCGCCATCGTCGAAGGGGCCGACCCCATGCACCGCCTCTCCACGCAGTCGGTGGTGGCGGCCTCGCCCAGCGGCCTGCAGTTCCGGCGCTTCGGCGAAATGAGCGAGGCCAACGCCTGGCTGCGCGAAGTGCGCGGGTAGGGGAGTGGGGCTACTTCTTGCCCTCGGCCGCCAGCACCTGCTTTTTAGCCGGGTTGATTTTGCGGCCGCGCGGGCTTTCCTCATCGCCGAGCACCATGCCCCAGGGCTTGAGCGAGTCGATGCGGTCGAAGATGATTTTGAGGATGGCGATAACCGGCAGCGCCAGAAACATGCCCGCCACGCCGCCAATGGCGTTGCCCACCAGCACGCCCACGATAGCCACCAGCGCATTCACCTGAATTTTGGAGGCCACGATGCGCGGAATCAGGTAGTGGTTATCAATGAACTGAATGAGCATGTAGGCACCCAGCACGGCAATGGCGTGGCCGTAGCCGGAGTGCGCCACGAAGGCCATGAGCATGGGCAACGCAATGGCAATGAGCCCGCCGATGTAGGGGATGAAGTTGAGCAGCGCGCCCATCACGCCCAGCAGCAGCGCGTAGGGCACGCCAATGATGAGCAGAACGGTAACGTTGAGCGCGGCCACAATGCTGCCTTCAATCAAAAGCCCCACCATGTAGCTTTGGATGGCGGTTTTGCTCTCGCGCAGCACCTCGCTCACGCCGGAATCGCGGCGGTGGCCCGAAAATGCCTGCACCAGGAAATCCACCAGCCGCTTCTGATACAGAAACAGCAGAAAAATATAGACCGGAATCAGGGTGAAGGTGACGAGCAGGCCCGACACGGCTGACAGCGTGCCGCCCAGCAGACCCTGGGCCTTGGTGCCAGCCTCGCTCATCCAGCCCTGCAGCTTCTGGTCGCTCACCCCGAAGCGGGTTTGCAGCCACTCGTGCACCTGAACCGAGGTTTCGGCGAACTTCTTCTTGAACATCGGCATCTGGTCCGACAGCTGCGCGGCTTCCACGCTGATGAAATAGACGACGCCCAGCACTGCCGCCACGCCCAGCACCACCGTGAGCAGGATGGCCAGCAGCTGCGGCACCCGCTTGCGCAGCAGCCACTGCTCCACGGGGTGCAGCATGATGGCGAAAATAGCCGCGAAAAACAGCGGAAAAATAATTTCCGAGGCGATGTGCAGGGTGAACACCAGCAGCGCCAGCCCCAGCAAAATCAGCGGGGCTTTTACGTAGAGGGGAAATTGCAGCTCGCCACGGGTGGGCGGCACGGGGTCGAAATCGGCCATAATCGTCGGGTTGAGGCCAGCGAATAGGCGCGGCCTCCGCCGCTTACGGCTGGGCTGGCCGCTAGTTGCGCTTGCAGCGCCAGCGGGCTATTTGCGGAAATCCTCGATTACCCCCACGAACATGGGCGCGGGCACCACGGCCTGCTGCCCGGTGGGCGTGAGCAGGCCCGAAAACGCATCGACGCGGTAGCTGACGAGGTTGTTGGAGTTCTGGTTGGCCACCAGCAGCAAGCGGCCGCTGGGGTCGAGGGCGAAGTTGCGCGGGGTTTTGCCCTGCGTGTCCACGTCCTGAATGGGCACCAGCGTGCCGTTGCTGCTGTCGATGGCAAATACGGCAATGCTGTTGTGGCCGCGGTTCGAAGCGTAGAGGAACAAGCCGTTGGGGGCCACGTGCACGTCGGCGCAGGAGTTGTTGCCGGTGTAGCTCGCCGGCAGCGCCGACACCGTTTGCAGCTCGCGAAAGTGGCCGGTGGCCGCGTCGTAGGCCAGCGTGGTCACGGTTGAATTCAGCTCGTTGATAAGGTAGGCCGTTTTACCGTTGGGAAGGAAGGTGAGGTGGCGCGGCCCGGCTCCCGGCTTGGCCACGAAAGCCGGCTCGGGCAGGCGGGCGAGGCGGCTGGCGGGCGCGTCGAGGCGGTAGCCCACCACCTGGTCGGTGCCCAGGTTCACGGCGAAGGCGAATTTATTGGCCGGGTCGGGCAGCAGGCAGTGGGCGTGCGAGGAGGTCTGGTTTTTGTGCGGCCCAGAGCCAGTGTGCTGGTCGGTGGTGGGCGGGCCGAGCTGCCCGTCGGCCGCCACGGGTAGTAGGCTCACGTTGCCGCCCACATAGTTGGCTACCAGCGCGTTTTTACCCGTGTGGTCGAGGCTGATGTAGCAGGGTGCCGCGCCGCCCGACGGCTGCTGGCCCAGCAGCTGCAGCGCGCCCGAGTGCGGGTCGATGGCGAAGCTGCTCACCCCGCCGCCCGGCGCGCCCCGGAAGGTTTGGGTTTCGCTCACCGCGTATAAAAACCGGTGGTTGGGCGTGAGGGTGAGGTAAGTAGGGCTGGCCCCGCCCAGCTGCGCGCTAACCTTGGTGAAGGCCCCGCTGCTCGCATTCACGCGATAGAGCAAGATGCTGCTATCCTGCGCGCCGCCCTGGTTGGTGCCAATGTAGAGCAGGTAATCGGTCGGCAGGGTGGCGGTAACGGGCCGCCCGCAGCCGGCCAGTAGCGCCAGGGCGGGCAGCGTTGCGCTGGCCAGCAGCCGGCGGGAAACGCGCGAAAATTGGAAAACCGGGAAAGCCATAGGAAGAGCAATTGAAACGGAAGCCACAGAAGCTGCAAAAGTGCCTCAAGCTACGGCAAATGCCGCCAGACGGTCAACCAAAGCAGCCCAAATAGCGCCGATGAGCCCGGTATTTTAACCGCTTGGTAGAAGTAACAACAGGTTTTGACGACCGCGAAGGGCTACTTTTGGCCGGGCAACCAGGTATTAGTTCATTTTTAAAAGGCGCCTGGCTGCGTTGCCAACTGCCCATTTTCCACCGTGCGCCGGCCGAGCCAGCGCCTTCATATCCTGTTTGCCGTGTCTGCACCCCAATCGATTCCCGCCCCCGATTTAGCCGCCGAAAAACTGCTGGCCGCCACCACCGCCGTGGGCTGGGTGCGCGAGGGCATGCGCGTGGGCCTGGGCACCGGCAGCACGGCCGCGCCCTTCATCACGCTGCTCGGCCAGCGCGTGCGTGAGGGCGGCCTGCGCATCGAAGCCACTGCCACTTCCCGCGCCAGCGAGGAGCTGGCCCGCCAAGTCGGCATTCCGCTGCTGGAGCCCCGCCGGGGCCTGCGCTTCGACCTCACCGTGGACGGGGCCGACGAGCTCGACGCCCAGCTGCGCCTGACAAAAGGCGGCGGCGGGGCGCTGCTGCGCGAAAAAGTCATCGCCACCGCTTCCGACTACCTGCTCATTGTGGCCGATTCCACCAAGGCCGTGGGCCAGCTCGGCCGCTTCCCGCTGCCACTCGAAGTGGTGCCCTTCGCCCTGCCCTGGGTGATGGATGCCGTGGCCGACCTCGGCGGCGCGCCCGCGCTGCGCATGAGTAAGGATAATTCCCTCGAACCCGCCCGCTCCGACCAGGGTAATCTGCTCGTCGACTGTCACTTCGGCGCGATTGCCGACCCGGTCGCGCTGGCCGCACAGCTCATCGTCATTCCCGGCATGGTCGAGCACGGCCTGTTTCTGGGGCTGGCCCATGCCGCCGTGGTGGCGCAGGGCGGGCAGGCGCAGGTGTGGCGGCCGGGCCAGGCCCCGGCGGCCGTCAGCCAATTCACGGCGCTGCCGTAGCGCGAACTTTTAGGTCGCGTCCCTGCGCCGCTTCAACGTTTTTGTCAGCTACGCGAACTACGAGTTCGCGCTACTACCCGCATGAAACCCATTTCCCGCTTCACCCTGCCGGCCGTGCCCGCCGTGCTGCTCTCCATTGTGAGCGTGCAGGGCGGGGCGGCCATCGCCAAAGGCTTGTTTCCGCTGCTGGGGCCGGCGGGTACCACCAGTTTGCGGGTGGGCATTTCGGCGTTGGTGCTGCTGCTGGTGGTACGGCCGCGGCTGGGGCGGCTGACGAAAGCACAGTGGCGGGCCGTGGTCCCGTACGGCCTGGCGCTGGGCCTGATGAACTTGCTGTTTTACTACGCCCTGGCCCGGATTCCGCTGGGCTTGGCAGTTACGCTGGAGTTTATTGGGCCGCTGGGGCTGGCGCTGGCGGGCTCGCGCCGTTGGGGTGATGTGGTGTGGGCGCTGCTGGCGGCCGTCGGCATTGCGCTCATCGCGCCCTGGCAGGGCCAGGGGCTTGATTTGCTGGGGGTGGTTTTCGCCCTGGCGGCGGGCGGCGCCTGGACCATATACATCGTGCTGGGCCAGCGCACGGCGGCCGTGCTGCCGGGCCAGCAGGCGGTGGCCATCGGGATGCTGTTTGCCGCCCTGCCGGTGCTGCCGTTGGGCATTGCCAGCGGCAGCTTGACGGGCCTCACGCCGCATTTGTTGCTATTGGGCGGCTTGTTGGCGCTGTTTTCGAGCGTGCTGCCGTTTTCGCTCGAAATGCAGGCTTTGCGCACCCTGCCCACCCGCACCTTCAGCATTCTGATGAGCTTGGAGCCGGTGGCGGCGGCCATTTCGGGCTGGCTGCTGCTGGGCGAGCGCCTGCTGCCGGCCCAATGGCTGGCGGTGGGCCTCATCGTGGCGGCCAGCGTGGGGGCCACCCTCACCACTCGCCCTGTGGAGCCGGTGGCAACTGCCAGCTAAACAGGCACAACGGCTGTTACGCGGGCGGTCAGGAGCGCGAATATTGCAGTTCGCGTTCCCGCGCCGGTGCAACGATTACCGTTCAGGTACGCGAACTACAAGGTTCGCACTCCGACCTCCGCCGCCTTCAGCGTTGGAAATTGATGCCGTTAGGCCAAGTCAGCGGCGGCAGCTTCGTCCAGAAACCACTCCCGCTCGCCGGCCGAGGGTATAATCAGCTGGGCCGGGAATTCCTCCGCGTTGCGCGGGCCCTGGCGTACGCGGTGCACGGCCGCCGCCTTGTCGGCTCCAAATACCAGGAACGCCACCGCCCGCGCCTGGTTGATGAGCGGGGCCGTGAAAGTGAGGCGGAACATGTCGACTTCGGGTACAAATACCGCCTGTACTTCGGCCGTAGTGGCGTGCAGCACTTCGGTGTGCGGAAACAGTGAGGCCGTGTGCGAGTTGTCGCCCAATCCCAATAAAATGAGGTCGAAGCGCGCCGGCTTTGGGCTGAAAAACTGGTTGATTTCCCTGGTGTAGGCCGCCGCTGCTTCGACCGGCGGCAAGTCGGTTTCGAAAGCAAAAACCTGTTCGTTGCTGATGACGAGCGGGTTCAGCAGAGCAGTTTTGGCCATCAGGTAGTTGCTCTGCGGGTCGGTGCGGGGCACGTTGCGCTCATCGCCGAAGAAAAAGGTCACGTTGGGCCAGTCGAGTTGGTCGCGATAGGCGGGCGAGGCCAGCAGCTCGTAGAGCTTTTTGGGCGAGCTGCCGCCGGATAATACCACGGCGAAGCGGCCGCGCGCGGCAATGGCCTCGGCAGCGCGGGCCACGAAATAATCGGCCAAGTTGCGTAAGGTGGCCTCAATGGTAGGGTGGATGTGGAGGGGCATGAGGTTGTTTTCAGCGGGAAGATGGAAAGGAAATATATTTAAACGGTCAGGCCGAGCGCAGCCGAGGCATCTCGCGTGAGGCAGTAATTCAATCGTTAAAAATGAATTAGTGGTGGCACGCGAGATACCTCGGCTACGCTCGGCCTGATAGCCTAAGCTTTTTTCTTGTCGTTGCCTTTTAGCGGCAGCGTGAACCAGTGGAAACCGTCGCGGGCAATCAGGGCTTCAGCCACTTCCGGGCCCCACGAGTCGGCCGAGTAGTTGGGAAAGCTCAGGCTGGGGCGGTTCTGCCACGAGTTCAGGATGGGCATCACGAGGTCCCAGGCTTCCTCCACCTGGTCGCCACGCATGAACAGCGTCTGGTCGCCGAGCATGGTGTCGAGCAGCAGGGTTTCGTAGGCTTCGGGGGCTTCGGTGGTGTAGGTGCCGTCGTAGTCGAACACCATGTCCACGGTGTTCAGCATCATATCTAGGCCCGGGCGCTTGGCTTGCACCTGCAGCCGAATGCTCATCTCGGGCTGAATGCTGATAATGAGACGGTTCTTGCGCCAGCCCTCGGCCGTTTCGGCCGGGAAGATGACGTGCGGCACGTCCTTAAACTGAATCGTGATAATCGACGCCGAGCGGTGCAGACGCTTGCCCGTGCGCAGGTAAAACGGCACGCCCTGCCAGCGCCAGTTATCCACAAAAAACTTCACCGCCGCGAAGGTTTCGGTGCTCGACGTGGGGTTCGCGCCGGGCTCCTCGCGGTAGCCGGGCACCTGCTGGCCCTCCAGCCAGCCCGGGCCGTATTGCCCGCGCACCGCCGACTCGCGCACCTCTTCGGGCGTGAAGCGGCGCATGGCCCGCAGCACGTCGACCTTGCGGTTGCGCACCTCGTCGGCCGTGAAGTTCACGGGCGGCTCCATCGCCACCAGGCACAGCAGCTGCAGCAAGTGGTTCTGAATCATGTCGCGCAGCGCGCCCGAGTTGTCGTAGTAGCCCGTGCGCTCGCCCACGCCCAGCTGCTCGGTCACCGAAATCTGCACGTGCTCGATGGTGTTGCGGTTCCAAAGCGGCTCCATAATCGCGTTGGCGAAGCGGAAGGCCATAATATTCTGCACCGTTTCCTTGCCCAGGTAATGGTCGATGCGGTAAATCTGCTTCTCCTGGTAGTGCTGGGCCAGCAGCTGGTTCAAGGCCCGGGCCGATTCCAAATCATGCCCAAACGGCTTCTCAATCACGATGCGCACCCGGTTGGGGTCCGTTTCGGTGTGGCTTTTAGCAATACCGGTGGCAATAATCGGGAAGAACTCGGGGGCTACCGCCAGGTAGTAGATGATGTTGGCCGGCGTGCCCCATTCCTGCTCCAGCGCCGCAATGCGCTGGCCAAACTCCTCGTAGGCCGCCGGCGCTTTCACATCCGAAACCTGGTACTGAATGTGGGGCCCAAACTGCTCCCAGGACGCTGTTTTGGCCTTGCCGCTGCGCGAAAACTGGTTCAAATCGGCCAGTAGGTTCTTGCGGAATTCCTCATCCGTGAGCTTGGTGCGGCCCGTGCCGATGATGGCGAACTGCGCGGGCAGCCAGCCATCCAGAAATAAATTATACAGCGCCGGCGAAAGCTTGCGGGCGTTCAAATCGCCGGTGCCGCCAAAAATGACGAATACGGTGGGCGGAATAGTGGTGGCGGTGGTGTTCATGCCGAAAAGAATGCGGGAGTGAAACGTAGTAACTAAATCAGAAAGCAATAAGGACCGTCATGCCGAGCGTAGCCGAGGCATCTCGCGTGTGGCAGTAATCAATGCCGTGCAACGATGCGAGCGAGACACTTCGACTACGTTCGGCATAACGTTCTATTAGGCAGAAGTGAACCCTAGCTATTCGGCTGCACCGGCTCCTTTGTCGGGCCGTGCTCGTCCACCTGCGCGTCCTTCTTGTTGCTGGCATCCTCCATTTCCGGCGTCCATTGCGTGTGGAAAACGCCTTCCTTGCCAATCAATTCGTAGGTGTGGGCGCCGAAATAGTCGCGCTGGGCCTGAATCAGGTTCGACGGCAGGCGGCCGGTACGGAAGGTGTCGAAGTAGCTAAGCGAGGCCATGTAGGCGGGCACGGCCAGGCCGGCGGTGGCGGCGGCGGCCACCACGGCACGCGCGCCGGGCACGGCCGCGCTCACCACGGCCCGCACCTGCTCATTGAGCAGCAAGTGCTCCAGCGCGGGCGTGTGCTGGTAGGCGTTGTAAATCTCCGTCAGGAAACCCGAGCGAATGATGCAGCCGCCGCGCCAGATTTTGGCAATTTCGGCCAGCTGCAGTTCGTACTTGAATTCTACCGAAGCGCGGCTCAAAAGCTGCATGCCCTGGGCGTAGGTAAT
>JALYUH010000085.1 GCA_030853985.1 Bacteroidota bacterium
CAGCAGGGCATTTTCCAGTAAGCTCAGCTCTGCGGTGCTCAGGTAGACCTTTTCCACGTCGGTCCACTTGATTTTCATCTCCCGCGCTTCCACGGCCACCGGCATGCGCCGGTCTTCCCGCACGTAGCGCAGGAAGGCCTTTACATGCTTCACCGTCTTACACACGGTGTTCTGCCCCAGCTTTTTCTTTTCGCGCAGATATGACAAGAACTTGTCATGCATGGCCAGGTCATAATCGCCGACCTGCATTTTACGCTTGAGCACCTTCTCAAATCCGTTCAGGTGGGTGAGGGTAGTGGCCACCGATACCATCGACTGCACCATGTTGCCCCGCGCCTTTAGCGCCGCTTGGTAGTCAGTGTAGAGCTCGGTGAGCATAATTGGGGCCGGCTCCTCCGCTTTTGGTGCTTCCGCAGCCGGTGGGGCTAGCGCCGCTTTTAGCGCCTCAATGGTTACCGCAATCCCTCCGGAGCGCAGCTGCCGGTACCGGGCGTGCATTCGTTCGGCCAGTATTTCCAGATACTCATTGGCCTCAATCAGCCCTGGAAATGGTTTCTTAAATCGGCCCTTATCGGCGTTCCACTCGGTGATAAGGCATTTTTCCCGGGTGGCCACGCGCAGCCGCAGCCCGTCGAAATACGCCCGTAAGTGGATGGGGCAGCGCCCCGCTGCATCCGGGCGGTCGGCCCGACGGTCAAACTGAATCTTCAGCATAAAACGGTTGGTTTTTGGGGGTGCAATTGGGAGCGCAATTGGGAGCCAAATCCAGCCAAAAGGGGTAATAAATGCCAAATCGTCCAAAAGCAAAAAACCCCTAAAAACCGCTTCTGTTACCAGGGGAGCGACTTTTAGGGGCTTTCGTTACAAACGGTAGCGGTCTGGACGGGACTCGAACCCGCGACCTCCGCCGTGACAGGGCGGCATTCTAACCAACTGAACTACCAAACCGTTTGCCTGGATGGAGAAGCCGTGTGCTTTTCCGTTTTGGTGTTACAAAGGTAGGGTAAGAAAACTGCGGCCTGCAAACCTGGGGCCAATATTTCTTCAAAAAAGGGGGCTTGCGCGAGCTTGGGGATTGTTTATCAGGAACATTAATTTTTGCGCCGAATCGCAACGGTGGATGTTTTACCTTTGCCAACCGCCGTGCGGGGAGATTTAAGGATACTATTAAGGAGTCCAAGTCCCGCGCTGTCCGCCTTTGCCCGCTATTTTCGCCTTCCTACTCACTTGCCCAGCCATTTGCCGCTCATGCTTCTTGATTTTGAACAACCCATCGTCGCCCTCGAAGGCAAACTCCTCGAAATGCAGAAACTCGCCGCCGAGAGCGACGTGGAAGTAGGTGAGGCTGTTGCGGCGCTGGAAAAACGTATTAAAGACCTTAAGAAGGAAACCTACGCCAACCTCACGCGTTGGCAGCGGGTACAACTGTCGCGCCACCCCGAGCGGCCCTATACCTTGGACTACATAGAGGGCATGGCCGAAAAATTTGTGGAGTTGCACGGCGACCGCACTGTAGGCGACGACAAAGCCATGGTGGGCGGTTTCGGCGAGATTGACGGGCAGACGGTGATGTTCATCGGCCAGCAGAAGGGGCACAACACCAAGCAGCGCCAGTTTCGCAACTTTGGCATGCCCAACCCCGAAGGCTACCGCAAGGCCCTGCGCCTGATGAAGTTGGCCGAAAAATTCAACGTGCCGGTGGTGACGTTGATTGACACGCCCGGCGCGTTTCCGGGGCTGGAAGCCGAGGAGCGGGGCCAGGGCGAGGCCATTGCCCGCAACCTGAAGGAGATGTTTATGCTGAAGGTGCCCGTGATTTGCGTCATCATTGGCGAGGGAGCGAGCGGCGGGGCCCTGGGTATTGGTATCGGCGACCGCGTGCTGATGCTGGAAAACACCTGGTACTCAGTGATATCTCCCGAGTCGTGCAGCAGTATTCTGTGGCGCTCGTGGGACTATAAGGAACAGGCGGCCGAGGCGCTTAAGCTCACGGCCACGGACATGAAGTCGGCGGGTCTGGTCGATGGCATCGTGAAGGAGCCACTCGGCGGGGCCCACACTGCGCCCGAAGTGATGATTGAAACTCTGAAAAACACGCTGCTCAAGACGCTGAAGGAATTGGCCGCCATCCCGGCCGCCGACCGCATTTCGCAGCGCATCGACAAGTTTTCGGCCATGGGCGTGGTGGTGGAATAAAAATCAATGAGCAATTATCAATGAGCAATGAACAATGATGTTCAACAATCTCGCTGGTTACCCAATTGCTCATTTTTCATCGATAATTGTTCATTGATTACATGAAAATTCATTCCATCGATACCGGCCTGTTCAAGCTTGATGGCGGGGCCATGTTTGGGGTGGTGCCCAAAAGCATGTGGCAAAAGCTGAACCCGCCCGATGCCAATAACATGTGCACCTGGGCCATGCGCTGCCTGCTGATTGAGGACGGCGGCCGGTTGCTGCTCATCGACAACGGCATTGGCGAGAAGCAGGACGAGAAGTTTCGGGGCCACTTTTACCTGCACGGCGACGATACGCTGGAGAAGTCGCTGCGCAAGCTGGGCTTCACCAGCGCCGACATTACCGATGTTTTTCTCACGCACCTGCACTTCGACCACTGCGGCGGCTCGGTGCAGCGCCGGCCCGATGGCGCATTGCAGCTGGCTTTCCCCAACGCCACGTACTGGAACAACGAGGCGCATTGGGACTGGGCCGTGACGCCCAACCCGCGCGAAAAGGCCAGCTTTTTGAAAGAGAATATCCTGCCGATTCAGGAAAGCGGGCAGTTGAAATTCATCGACCTGCAAAAGGGCGTGCCCGATGCCCTGCCGCAGTTACGCGAAATCATTCTGGCCGACGGGCACACCGAGAAGATGATGGTGCCGGTGATGGCATATAAAGGCCGCACCCTGGCTTTTATGGCTGATTTGCTGCCCAGTGCCGCCCATGTTCCGCTGGCCTACGTGATGAGCTACGACGTGCGCCCGCTCATTACCATGCCCGAGAAAGAAGCGGTGCTGCGTCGCGCGGCCCAGGAAAACTGGGTGCTGCTACTGGAGCACGACCCCACCCACGAGGCCTGCACCGTGGCCCTCACCGACAAAGGCGTGCGCCTCGACCAAACCCTGCGCGTCGCGGATTTGTAGGGTGGCAGGTTGGCGGGGAGGGGCAGAACCACGTATGAGGACCATATCCGACCAATAAGCCCGTGCCGCTTCCTCCCGAACCCATCAATCTACCACCGCACCAATCTGCCATTCCGCAGCTGGGACTGGCGTTGTCGGGGGGCGGGGCGCGGGGCATTGCGCACCTGGGCGTGCTAGCGGCGCTCGATGAGTTGCAGCTGCCCATTGGCC
>JALYUH010000090.1 GCA_030853985.1 Bacteroidota bacterium
GTGCACGAGCGCCGCGAGTACCGGCGTTGGGCGGGTGCGGGCGGCAATATTCGCGGCGCTCGTGCGCCAGCTGAAGCAGGTGCTACAACTCGTCCAGCTCGGCCGCCAGGTTGCGGCGGGCGGCGGCGTCCAGCTCGGCGTGCATGGCGGGGGTGCGGAACAGCTCCGGTGCGGCCAGCATGGCGGCCAGTACTTTGCGGCGGCCGGGGCGGTAGAGCAGCAGCGGCACCCGGCGGTACTCGCGGCGGATTTGCTTCGCGTATTCGCGGTACACGTCGGCGGGCGCGCCCAGAATGCTTAGGTCGGCATCGAGGAAGGCCAGCAGGTCGGTATCATCCGCGGGTTGGGGCAGGGTGTGGTTGGCGGTGCGCTGGATGAGGAAGGCCACGCGCTGCTGCCGGGCCGGCTCCAGCGCCGAATGCTGGAGAAACGCCAGGGCCTCGGCGGCGCTGCGGGCTTCATTGTCGGATTTCAGCGCGTGGTACACGGCATCGTGAAACCAGACGGCCAGCTCCACCACGGCGCGGTCCTGCAAGGCCACGGCATCGAGGCGGTGCAGCAGGTTGGCGAGGTGGTGCAGGGTGTGGTAGTGCCGCGTGGGGGCCTGGTAGGCGGCGGCGAGGCGCTGGAATTCGGCTTCGCGGCGGGCCGCGGCGGGCACGAAGGGGGCCGTGAGGCGGTGCCAGCGGGCGGCGAGGTCGGGGGTGGTCATCGGGTCGGCGGTTTTATTCGGGGCGGGGTTGGTGGCCGGCCGCACCGTGCGGCGGCCACTCGGCTTTTAGCACCGACATCACCATTTTATCGTGAAACACGCCTTGCCGGCAAGCCGCCTGGCGTAGCCGGCCCTCCACCACAAAGCCCGCTTTGGTGTAGGCTTTCAAACCGCCCGTATTCGATTCGGATACCGTGAGCATGACCCGATTGAGGCGGTGGCGGGTGAAGGCGAGGTGCAGGACTTGCTTGGTTACGGCCGTCCCCACGCCCTGCCCCCACCAGGCTTTCTCGCCGATAAAGATGAAGTATTCGCCCGAATGATTGGTGGCGGAAATCCCCGAGAGGCCGGCATAGCCAATCAGCGCGTTGG
This sequence comes from Bacteroidota bacterium, assembly GCA_030853985.1. Classification (GTDB taxonomy): domain Bacteria; phylum Bacteroidota; class Bacteroidia; order Cytophagales; family Hymenobacteraceae; genus Hymenobacter. The sequence goes on from JALYUH010000090.1 coordinate 1,085, forward strand.
TGTGCTCCAGGTAAATACCGAAGTTCAGGGCATTGGCCTGCGCCAAGGTGGCCGCAAACCACTCGTCAATCTGCGCCGTGGTCTTCAGGCGTTGGAAAACCGAGAGCGAATATTCGATGACTTCGGGGTCGCGAACCCACGTGTAGAAGTGCGCAACGTGTTCCGGTTGCAAAGGCGCGAGCTTCACCATGGCCCTATTCTGTGCTTTACCTGCCGTGGAGCAGGCAGGCGCTAAAAGTAAGCAGCGAATATGCCAAACCGACCGCTCGCCCCAACGAACCAGGGCGAAAGCCCCACCAACGAACCACTTTTATCGGGGCGGCCGCCCTGGCTAGCCGCGGCCGCCCGCTACTTGCTGCCGTCGGTCACTTTGCACCCCGCTTTTAGCCACCGCCCGCAACGCTACGCGCGGCACTCGGGCCCTAGCTGCAGCTTCGGCTACTTGCCCAGCACCCGCAGCAGCTCGCGGTGCAGCGACTGGGCGAGGTAGCTGGCTTCGTCGAGGCGGGCGGCATCGTAGCGGGCGGCGTCGGCGGGGTCGGGGTCGAGCGCCAGGTCGAGGGTGCGCAGCTCGGCCAGGGTGTGCAGGCGGGTGAGCGACTGCTGCACCAGGCCGTCGAGGCGCAGGCGCAGGGCCGGGTCGAAGGCGGCTTCGGACGCGGACGCAGCTTGCAGGGTGAGCAGGTCCTGGGCCACGAGGCCGAGCTGGGTGAGCAGCTGGCCCTCGGCCGGGCTGAGGTGGCGGGGCTTGCGGTCGATGACGCAGAGGCTGCCCAGGGGCTGGCCGTCGGGGGCGCGCAGGGCCTGGCCGGCATAAAAGCCGAGGTGCATTTCCTGGGCCACGTACGGGTTCACGAGGGTGCAGGGCCGGGCCGGAATGTTGTCGAACACCGTGGGGCCTTCGTGCAGAATGGCCACCGAGCACATGCTGTCTTCGCGGTCCACGAC
>JALYUH010000092.1 GCA_030853985.1 Bacteroidota bacterium
GGCAGCACGGCAGCGGCGGCGGCAGCATGGGTGGCGGCGGCGGCGTAGGTGCGCTCCACCACCGCGCGGCTCACCAGCGGGCGCACGCCGTCGTGCACGGCCACCAGCCCTTCGGCGTGTTCGCCCAGCGCCGCCAGCCCGGCCTTCACCGAGGCCCAGCGCGTGGCCCCACCCGCCACCAGCCGGTGCCGGATAGCAACGCTGAACTGCGCGCACAGGCCCTGCCAGATGTCGAGCTGGTCGGCCGGCAGCACCACCACAATTTCGGCCACGGCCAGCGCTGGCTCGGCAAAGCGGCGCAACGTGTGCAGCAGCACCGGCTCGCCGCGCAGCAGCAGAAACTGCTTGGGCCGGTCGGCGCCCATGCGCGTGCCACTGCCGCCGGCCACCAGAATAGCGAATCTGGGGGCTTGGGGGTCGGGAAGCCCGGGCGCTTGGCGGGGTAGGGCGGGGGGTTTCATTGGCGCGAAGTTCTGTTAAAAAAGAACGCCGGAACTCCCAATGAAAGGAATTCCGGCGTGAACAGGGTCTGACGACCTCAATTATTAGAGAATCAGCATGGCATCGCCGTAGCTGAAGAACTTATACTTCTCAGCAATGGCCTGCTTGTAGGCTTCCATCAGCAGCGGGTAGCCGGCGAAGGCGGCCGCCAGCATAATGAGCGTGCTCTCCGGCATGTGCAGGTTGGTGAGCAGGCAGTTGGCAATCTTGAACTCGTGGGGTGGGAAAATGAACCGGTCAATCCAGCCCTGTGTGGGCTTCATGCGGGCATTGGCCGACACCGACGCCTCCATGGCGCGGATGGTGGTGGTGCCCACGGCGCACACCTTGCGCTTGGTATCAAGGGCCTTGTTCACCACTTCGCAGGCTGGGGCCGTTACAATGAAGTTCTCCGAGTCCATTTTGTGCTTGGTCAAATCTTCCACATCCACGGTGCGGAAGGTGCCCAGGCCCACGTGCAGCGTTACAAACGCCGGCTCGATGCCCTTAATTTCCATGCGCTTCATCACCTCGCGGGTGAAGTGCAGGCCGGCCGAGGGGGCCGCCACCGCGCCAATGTGCTCGGCGTAGATGGTCTGGTAGCGCTCCTTGTCGGCGGGCTCGGTTTCGCGGTTGATAACTTCTTTGGGCAGCGGGGTTTCACCCAGCTCGTACAGCGCCTTTCGGAACTCCTCGTCGGTGCCATCAAACAAAAATTTGATGGTGCGGCCGCGCGAAGTCGTGTTGTCAATCACTTCGGCCACCATGTCCGACTCGCCGAAATACAGCTTGTTGCCCACGCGGATTTTGCGGGCCGGGTCCACCAGCACGTCCCACAGGCGCAGCTCCTTGTTGAGTTCGCGCAGCAGGAACACTTCGATTTTAGCCCCGGTTTTCTCCTTGTTGCCGTACAGGCGGGCCGGAAAAACCTTCGTGTCGTTGAACACCAGCACGTCGCCCTCGTCAAAATAATCGAGGATATCCTTGAAGTTGCGGTGCTCAATCTGGCCGGTCGCGCGATGCACCACCATCAGGCGGCTTTCGTCGCGGTTGCGGGCGGGGTGCAGGGCCACTAGCTCTTCAGGGAGTTCAAATTTGAACTCGTGCAATTTCATTGCCATAGGGCTGTATTTAGGGAATATACGGTAATTTGGGGAGGCAAAAGTACGGCTTTTATTCGGTATTTGTTGTTTTTTGTTGCTGGCACAGCCGGTTGGAAAGGGCGGGAGCGCAACTTTCCGGCGTAGCCCCGTCTTTTGCACCATGCTCGCCCTCCGCCTCACCTTCGAAAGCTTCATTTTTGCCTGGGATGCCCTCAAATCCAACCTGTTGCGCACAGTGCTGTCGCTGCTCGGGGTTACGGTGGGCATCTTTTCCATCATCGCCGTTTTCACGATTGTCGACTCGCTGGAGGCCAACATCCGCAGCAGCCTCGATTTTGTGGGCGACAAAGTTATTTATGTGGATAAGTGGCCGTTTGAGTTCGGGGCCGACTTCGCGTGGTGGAAATACTTCAACCGCCCCAACGCCTCGCCCCGCGAGTTCCAGCAGATGCGCCGGCAGCTCGGCCCCAACAACAAAGGCATCGCCATTTTCGCCACCAAGGGCGGCAATACTTTCAAGGCCGGCTCCAACTCGGTGGCCGACTGCTCGTTGCAGGGCATCAGCTACGACTACCGCGCCGTGAGCAACGTGCCCATTCAGGAGGGCCGCTACTTCACGCAGCAGGAAATAGATGGGGCGCGGCCCGTGGCTATTATCGGGGCTACCATCGCCGAAAACCTCTTTCCCGGCACCAGCGCGCTGGGCCGGCAGTTTAAGGCCCGGGGCCAGACGTTTACGGTGGTTGCCGTGCTCGAAAAGGAAGGCAAAAAACTGCTCACCATTTCCAGCAACGACGCCAACTGCCTGATTCCCTTTCCGATGTTCACCAAGCTGTTCGCCCTCAGCATCACTGGCTTCGGCGGGGGGCCAACGGCCAAAATCGCCGTGAAGGGCCGCGACGAAGACCCCGGCCTGCTCGATTTGGAGTACGAGATGCGCGGCGTAATGCGCAACATTCGCGGCCTGAAGCCCCGCGAAGTCGACGATTTCGCCCTGAACCGCCCCGAAATGATTGCCTCGGCCGTTGGCAAACTCTTCGGCGTGATTGGGCTGGTAGGCGGAGTTATCGGCTCGTTTGCGATTTTGGTGGGCGGCTTCGGCATTGCCAACATCATGTTTGTGAGCGTGCGCGAGCGTACCAATATTATCGGAATTCAAAAGTCGCTGGGGGCCAAAAACTTCTTCATTCTGTTTCAATTCCTATTCGAGGCCGTGTTTCTGTGTTTGATTGGCGGGGCGGCCGGCCTGCTGCTGGTGTGGCTCGTAACGCTGGTGCCGCAGGATGCGCTGCCGCTCACCATGTCTGCGGCGCGGGTGGTGCTGGGGCTGCTCATTTCGGTGGGCATCGGCATTGTGGCCGGCATTGTGCCCGCCGTGCTGGCCGCCAACCTCGACCCGGTAATTGCCATCCGGGCCAAGTAGCGGTGTAGCGCGAACTCTATCGTTCGCGTTCCCACCTTAGTTAAACCTTGCCGGAACGTGAGCTGCCAAGTTCGCGCTACACTTATTCGCATGACCCTGCCTCCCTTTCTGAACTACGAAATTCTGGGTAACACCCTGGGCCAGTACCTGATTGCTGCGCTCATCATTCTGGTTGGCGGCATTTTCCGGCGGGTGTTGTCGCGGCTGCTTAGCAAGCTGCTCTTTGCGTTCACCAAGCGCTACGCCGCCGGCGTAAGCGAGGAGGAATTGCATAGCCTGCTTATTCAGCCGCTCTCGATGGTGCTGCTGCTCATCACGCTCCAGATTGCGGGAGCCACGCTCACCTACCCGCACAGCCCGCTGGCCGGGCCGGGCATCATTCCGTGGCACGAGGTGCTACTGGGGCGGTTGCTGGCGCTGGGTTTCATTATCGCGGTGGCGCGGGTGGCCCTGCGGCTGGTCGATTTTGCGCTGCTGGTGCTGCACCGGCGCGCCCTGCTGCGCACCGAAGCTGGCCCCACGCGGCTCGACAATCAGTTCCTGCCCTTCGCCAAAGATTTGCTGAAAGTGCTGTTCATTATTGTGGCCATTCTGGTGGCGCTGGGGCAGGTGTTTGGGGTGAATGTAACGGCCCTCATTGGCGGGCTGGGCATTGGCGGGCTGGCGGTGGCCTTCGCGGCCAAGGAAAGCCTCGAAAACCTCATCGCCTCGTTCACCATCTTCCTCGACCAGCCCTTTGGCGTGGGCGACCTCGTGACGGCCGGCGACGTGAGCGGCACCGTGGAGAAAATCGGTTTCCGCAGCACCCGCCTGCGCACCGCCGAAAAAAGCTACGTTACCGTGCCCAACAAAAGCATGATTGACAAGCCGTTGGACAACCTTTCGCTACGCACCTCGCGCCGCGTGGGCTTCACCCTCATCTTCGACCAGAAAACCACCAGCGCCAAGCTCCACGCCATTGTTGCGGGGGCTATAGTGGGCATTCAGGCCCATCCACTCGTGACGCAGGAGGTGCAGATGAAATTCAGCGCCCTCACCCCGGCCGGCAAGGAAGTAACGGTGCAGTATTTCGTCGAAACCACGAGTTACGACGAATACCTCAACGTGAAGGAAGACCTCAACTATTGCATCGTGGAAGTGGTGGAGCGCGAAGGCGGCAGCCTGGCCGGCACCCCGGCGCAGGTAGCCGCCCCCAAAGCTTGAGCTACCAGTGAGAACGGTTTCGCCAGAGGCCCAAAAAAAGCGCCCTTCCAAGCTGGAAAGGCGCTTTTTTGGTATTTGCGGCAAGCCGCTGGCTACCTAGCGGCCACCACCGAACAGGCCGCCCAGCAGCGAGCCCATGCCGCCGCTGAGCAAGCCGCCCATGCCACCGCCGCCCTGGCTGGCCGCCCGCTGATTGGATTGGCCACCCAGGCCACCCAGCACCGACATAATGGAGCCCAGGCCACCGCCGCCAATGGCCGACTGCTGCTGCGGCACATTGCCGCCGCCCATCACGTTGCCCAGCAGGCCGCCGAGCATGCCGCCCATGCCGCTTTGCGCCGCGCCGCCCAGCAGGCCGCCCATGCCGCCGCTCAGCAGGCCGCCCAAGCCACCGCCCGAGCTGCTTTGGTCGCCGTAGCCGTTATTGGCGCTCATGTTGGAGTTGCCGCCACCCATTACTTTCGACAGGACCATGGGGGCCACTACGCCGAGCAAACCGGCCATCAGCGCGCCCTTGGGAATGCCCACGTTGGAGAGCTTGTCGCCGATGCTGCTGAAGAAACCTTCCTTAGCGGGGTCCTGCGGGTCGTGGCTTACCTTGGCGGCCTGGTCAACCACGGTTTCGAGGGTTTGCTGCTGCTCTTGGTTGATGCCCAGGTACTGCGACATCTTGTTCACCATGGCTTCCTCGTCGTTCGAGTAAGCGCCATCGGCCCGCGAGAAGCTGATGAGGTCGGTGATAAGCGAATAGCGCAGGTCGCTGTCTTTCAACGCGTCGAGGTGTTGCTGAATACTTTCGTTGCTGGAGTCCTGGGCAGCGGCGGCTACCTGCTGCGTCGATTCGGCCGACAGGCCGGCCTGCTGGCACAGGGCCTGCAAAAACTGGCCTTCGGCGGGCGAAGCCTGGCGGTCGGCGGTAGCCAGGCTGGCAATGGAGCTCAGGTAAGCCGTTTTCTCGTCTTCCGAGTAGTTCTGGAGCAGTTGCGTAGTCATAAGGGAAAAAAGAAGGGGTAAGAAAAGGTTGAGTTGCGTTAACGGCTACCTGCTAATTCCGTTGCCCAACCCTGAAATCCACCCGTGGGGAGAAGTCTTCCGAATTTATTTTGAGGTATTTCCGCGCCTGAAAATGAAATTGTTGAGCCCTTTCCGGGCCTCAAACCGGAGCTGCCGAAGCGGAAATGCGTTTGCCAGGTTTTGCATTTCCAAAAACACCTGCCATCTTTGCAATTCCAAACGGCAGCAATGCCACTCGGGGGATTAGCTCAGCTGGTTCAGAGCATCTGCCTTACAAGCAGAGGGTCACTGGTTCGAACCCAGTATTCCCCACACTGAAAGACAGTCACTTAGCCGTAACACTAGGTGGCTGTTTTATTTTTTGGTTTGAACATTGGTTTGAACCTGCACCCGGGAGGTTAGCTCAGTTGGTTTAGAGCGCTTGCTTCACACGCCAGAGGTCGAAGGTTCGAATCCTTTACTTCCCACCACGCCAAACAGCCGTTTCGCTTAATTGCGGAGCGGCTGTTTGGCTTTATAGCCCCCTCGGTAGCGGGGCCAGGCGGCCCGAAACACGTGAGCCTGGCCCGGCTCGTCGCCATAGGGGAAAAACCAGCGGGCTTTTGGCAGCCGAACTGGCTCATGGCCACCCGCTGCATGGGCAGTGTGAGGTAATTGGAGCAGTTGTTATCAGCGTAGCGCGGGCATCTCAGTTTATTAAACAAAAGATAGTGCATTATAATAATATTTTTATTACATTTATAAAAATAATATGAATAGTTATGGAAAATGTCTTCCCTTTTTTCACCAACAATGCCGACAACGCCGGGCTTGCGATTTACCACACGCATCCTCGCTGCCGGGTAGCCCAACAAATTCCGGCGCAAGCGCGGGTACTGGGCACGGGCGAACGACGGGGGGAATGCCCCTTTTGCTTTTTGCTGGCGCAGTTCCAGGCCAACCGGGCACTGCGTGGGCACGCAGCCCGGGACATCTAGCCAGTTGAAATCGGTACCGCCACCACTGGGGCGCAGCCGTTGCGGCCGGGCTAAACGGGCGGCCCGGGGCCGGGCGGCGGGGGTAAGGGTGGCGGGGGGGCCGGGTGGGCCGCAGCCAGCGCGTTTCTTTGCAGCCCGGTCGCCGCCGTTCTGCGCGGCCGTTGTCTGCTTTTCGTATGCCGCTGCTCGAAGTAACTACCCCGCGCTTGGCGCGGGAATTCATTGCCCTGCCCGCCCGCCTGCACGCGGGGGTGCCCCAGTACATCGGCCCGCTCGAAAACGAGATTGAGGCCGTTTTCGACCCGCTCAAAAACCCGAAATTTGCTAACGGCGAGGCCGTGCGCTGGGTGCTGACCGATGCGGCCGGCCGCACCATTGGCCGGGTGGCGGCCTTTCTCAACCGCGATGCGGTGGACGTGCAAAATGCCGACCTGCCCACCGGCGGGCTGGGCTTTTTTGAGTGCATCGACGACCAGGCGGCAGCCAACGAGTTGTTTGAGGCGGGCCGGCAGTGGCTGGCGGCGCGGGGCATGCAGGCCATGGACGGCCCCATCAACTTTGGCGAGCGCGACCGGTTCTGGGGCCTGCTGATTGAGGGGTTTGACCGGCCACCGAACTACGGCATGTTCTGGCATCCGCCGTACTACCAGGCGCGGTTCGAGCAGTATGGCTTTCAGCTCTACTTCAAGCAGTACACCTGCTACCGCACCACGGCGGCCCCGCTGCACGCCCGCTTTGCCCAGCAGGCCGAGGAACACGCAGCCGAATTTCGCTTCGAGCACGCCCGCAAGGCCGACGCCGAGAAGCTGGCGCACGATTTCCACCACGTGTATAACCTGGCCTGGGCCAGGCACGGCGGCGTGAAGCCGATGACGCTGGACCAGGCCCGCAGCATTGTGCAGGAAATGAAGCCCGTGGTGGATGAGCGCCTGCTCTGGTTTGCCTACCACGGCACCGAGCCGGTGGCGTTTTTCATTAGCCTGCCCGAGCTGAACCAGATTTTCCGGCACGTGGGCCGGCGGCTGAACCTGTGGGGCAAGCTGCGCTTTCTGTGGGCGCGCTGGCGCTTCATGCGCCGCCCTGATAAGCGCCTGTTCGGCATCATCTACGGGGTGGTGCCCGAGTACCAGGGCAAGGGCGTGGACGCGGCCATGCTAGCCTACGCCCGCCCATCGTTTGTCGACGCGGGCTACGCCGATATTGAGATGAACTGGATTGGCGATTTCAACCCGCGCATGCTGGTTACCATTCGCTCCATCGGGGCCACCATCGTGAAAACGCACGCCACGTACCGCTACCAGTTCGACCGGGCGCGGCCGTTCGAGCGGATGCCGATAATTCGGTGAGGTGGCAACTGAGTAAGGGCGTAAATCATTGGTTTGTATGAAATTCGCTGCGCAAGCCGAATTCAACTTACGCACTTACGCACTTGCCATTTTACCACTTAGAATGGATAGCCGATGGCCAGGTTGAGGCGCGGCGCTCTATCGATGCTACGGCTACCATCGTCGTTGCGCTTGGTGGGGGTGCCGTAGGGTGCCTGGATGGGAAAGGCGAGGTCGAAGCGGATGACGAAGAACTGGACATCGACGCGGATACCGGCCCCGGCGCCCACGGCCAGCTGTTTGAGGAAGGAGCTGGCCTTGAACTCGCCGCCGGGGCGGCCGGGGTCGGGGTTGACCAGCCAGATGTTGCCGGCATCCATGAACAGGGCCCCTTTCACGTAGGGAAACAGGTCCTGGCGGTACTCGATATTGCCCTCCAGGCGAATGTCGCCCACTTGGTCGTAGAATTTGTTGGCGTTTTGGTCGGCGGTTTGGGGTTGGTACACGCCGGGGCCAATGCCGCGGGCGGCGAAGGCCCGAATGCTGTTGGGGCCCCCAATGCCGTACTGCTTGGGGTAGGGCAGCACCTTCGAGTTGCCATAGGGGTTGCCGATGCCGGCCAGCAGGCGGCCCACAATGCGGTTGCCCGAACTCGGGTCGGCGCTGATGCGGTAGTATTCGCGCACCTCCAAATCGAGCTTGAGGTACTGGCTGTATTCCTGGCCCAGCAGGGTGTTGCCGCCCGAGGGGCCTTTGGGCGTGCCGATGGACGTGGCTACGCCCTGCGCCAGGTTGCCGCTGCCTTCAACCTGGCCGCTGAAATAAATTTGCTGGCGGCGCTGCTCCAGCGACTGCTGGTTGTAGGTGTAGCGGTAGGAGCTGGCCAGGATAAACTGCTGCTGAAAAGCGCTTTTCAGGAAGCTTTTCTCCGGCGTATTCAGAATGTCGGTGAAGGTTTTGGTAGGCGTGAACTGGACGTAGGTGATGTCGATGGGTTTGATTTCCTGCTCGTTGGTAACCTTGGTTTTCCAGCTGTAGCCGTAGTTTATGTTGAAGAAATTTTGGGAAAAGTAGTTGGCGCGCGTTACGGCGCGCACGCCTACTTCGATGCTGGTGCGGGGCTGGAAATCGGAATTGGGCAGCTTCACGTCGAGCAGCGGCAAATCGGGCGTTATCAGGCGCGGAATCAGCAGTTGGGCGTTGATGCCATATTCGTAGCTGGTGAGGCCCAGGGCCCCGTTGCCCCCGCCGGTCTGGGTTTCGGTGGAGGCCACAGCGTTGATAAGCAGCTGCTCGGCACCCCGCAGGGCCGAGCGGTTGCGGAAGGTTACCTTCAGGGCCGGGCCGGTGAAGCCGTTGGTTTTGCTGGTGAGTTGCAATTCGGCGCGCAGGCTTTTCTTCTTGAGCTGAGTCATCAGCACCTCGGCATCGAGGCGGTGGCGCAGGCCCACCGCGCGGCTGCTGCCGGGCACGGCATCGGCCGGCACGGCTACGGTGGTGTCGCCGGCGGCGGCGGGCTTGAAGCGGATTTCCACGAAGCGGAACGTGCCCAGGCTCATAAGGCGGCTCAGGGTCTGGTCGCGGCGGTGGCGGCGGTACACGCTGTCGGGGTAGAGGAAGGTGGCGCGGGTGATGGCCACGGCCTTGAACATCTCCTCATCCGGAAAATACTGGTAGCCCCGGAAGAGCTTGGGCTTGCGCAGGGTGGTGTCCGTCAGCACGTAGCTGGTGTTCAGCTTCACCTGGTCGAGCCAGTAGGGCCGCACGGCCTTGGGCGGGGCAGAGGGCTTGAGGCGCACGTCCACGGTGGCCTTGTGGTTGAGGGTGCTATCGACTTTGAAAACGATGTAGTCGGGCGCGAAATAGTAGTAGCCTTTCTCCTTTAGGGCCGCATCGATGCGCACCCGCTCGGTGGTGAGGGTGGCGAGGTTGTAGGCGTCGCCCACTTTCACCAGGCTTGCACCCTGCGTGGCCCGAATGGCGGCCCGCACCAGCGAGTCGCCCTGCGGGAATGTAACTTCGGTGAAGCGGTACACCACGCCTGGCAGGGCCGTGTAGTCGATTTTGGCCGTTTTCTCCTGCTTTTTCACTTCGTAGGCGGCGGTCCCGTTAAAGAAGCCGTTGTTGTGCAGGCGGTTGGTTATCAGGTCGCGCACGGTGCCGGGCTTGGCTTGTGAGAGGTACACGGGGGGCTCGCCAAACTTACCGGCGAGAAACTTGCCCAGGCCCTTGGTTTTGCCCACGCCCATGTGCCAGAAGTAGAGCTTGGGCCGTAGCCCCAGAATGGAGCTGTTGGGCTTGGGGCCGACCACCGATTCGAGCTCGGTTTGCAGCGCACTTTGGTTGTTCACCGTTTTTTCGCCGGCCGGCGGCTTGATGATTACCTTGCTACCGGTGTAGAGCCGCTCGCCCTCGGGCACAAATTTCAGGCCCGAGCACGAAGCCAGCAGCGCCACAAATGGGGCCAGCACCAGCGTAGTCCGGCCGGGAGAAGGAAGGAAACGCTTCGTTAAATAGCTAACTGGAATCAAAACGGCAGAATTAAGGTATCGGCCAGCCGAAAGCGGGCGGGATTGGAACGGGGGGCGGGCAGGAGTCGGCAGCTTGCTCATGGCTTCTTGCTGCTGGCGGTTTTGCTGGTGCTGGCGGTTTTGCTGCTGTCGACGCGGGCCGCGGCAGGGCTTTGCAGGGAATCCTGCTCCGCTTTCTTCTCGGCCTTTTCTTCCTTGCGCTGGCGCTTGCGCTCTTCCTTTACGGCGGGCGGCAGCTTGGCAAACAGCTCCTTCAGGCTGTCGTACTCGCGCTGGAACACCAGGGCCGCGCCGGTCTTAATCAGCGGGCCGTCGATGTCCTCGTAGGCATTCTGGCGGAAGGCCCGCAGGCGCAGGCGGCCGTCGCGCAGAATGGTGTATTCAATGCTGACATCGCCGGCAAAGTTGCTGGGCGAGTTCTTGCCCTTGGTAGCATTGGTGCCCGCGCCCCCCAGCGGAATATCGGTGCCGAGGCGCACCGAAAGGCGGTTGTTCAGGAACTGGCGCTTCACGGCCACGTTCAGGTCGGTGCGGCTTTTGGCCGAGCCGCTGCTGTAGTCGGCCTGATTGGTTACGCCCAGGTCGAGGCCCAGGCCCGTAAGGTACTTGCCGGTGAGGTTGTTGAGCTGGTCGGTGAGCACGGCGCTGGCCGAACCACGCAGCTGCGTGGCCGCAAAGCTCTCGCTGCTGCTGGCTTCGAAGGGATTTTGCTGGAGGAAACGGCCCAGAATCAGCAGCGAGAACACCTGCTTGCTCTGCTCCGAGGTTTGGTTGGGCTGACGCAGCTGGGCCAGCTTGGCTTCCACCTGCCCGTCCAGCGCGCCCCGCTGGGCTTCAGGCAGCGTAATGTCGAAGCCGATGAGCGGCTGGCTGAGCTGCTCCGTTACTTTCAACAACACGTTAAAAGGCAGTCGATTGCGGGCCGTAGTCTGCAAAATGTTGTTATCGGAGCCCTGCCCGGCCAGCAGGTCGGCAGGGGGCGCATCGACTTTGTACACGGCCGTTACGTCGAGGGCGGCGTTGTAGGGGTCGCCGCTCCAGGTGAGGCTGGAGCCGCGCCGGATGAGAAAATCGCGCGAAGCTAAGTCGTAGAGCGACAGGTGGTACTTGCCGCGCGCCACTTCCAGCCGGCCGCTGAGCGTGATGGTGCCGGCGGGGTCGATGTTGGTGTTGAGCGTGCCGTTGGCGCGCACCTGCAGGTTATCGCCGCTAATGGGGTCGATAATGACAGTGAAGGGCGTTTTGTCGGTCACCGTCACCACGGCGGTAATATCGTAGCCGGTGGCCGTTTTGGCAGTGTCCAGCGCCAGTTTCCGGCTTAGCATGGTGTCCAAGGGCGCGCTCTTGTCAATCCACTGCACAATGCCTTCGGAGTCTACCTTGTTGGCCTCCGTGCCCGGCGACTCGATGGTGAGCTTGGAGCCGTCCACCACCGTTACGTTCGTGTCGATTTTGAGCAGTTCCAGCGGCCCGGTGAGGCGGGTTTTTGAGTCCACCACCAGCTTGCCGTAGAACAGCGGGTTGTTTTTGCGGGTGCTGTTCACGGCCAGGAAGTTGTCGGTGGTGGCCGTGAGGTCGAAGGCGTAATTAATGAAGTCCTTGGTGAGCAGGTAGCCACTGGCCACCGCTTTGTTGTCGGCCGAGTCGCGCACCGTGAAGTTGTCGAACTTAATGCCGCGGCTGTCGAACGTAAGCGCCTGGCCGGGCAGGCGGTAGAGCGCGCCCAGCTGCGTCACGGCGAAGGCGGCTTCGGGCGAAGTGGTGAGCGTGCCGCGCACCACCGGGGCCGAGGGCGCACCCTGCACCGTGAGCTGCCCGCGCACGTAGCCCGCCGCCCGTTCCAGCTGCCCGAGCGAGAACGCCTGGGCCAGCCGCAGCAGCAGGCGCTGGGCATCCACGGTCAGGTGCAGCGGCGCGGCTTCGTTGGCCTGGTAGTAGCCGCTCACGCGCACGTCGTTGCCCGCGCCGCCCACCGTGCCGGCCTCGCCCCCCGTCAGGCGCGCGTCGAGGTCGTAGCGGTTGGCGCTGGGGTTGGTGGCTTTCAGGGCAATGTCGCCAATCTGGGCTTTCTGAAACACCAGGTTTTTGATGGTGGCATCGGCCGTGAAGGCCTGGTTTTTCTTGCCCAAGTTATCGATGCGGGCCGTGCCGTTCAGGTTGCCGGCCACCAGCGAATCCTGCTGCTGCACGATTTTAGCCAGCTCGGCCAGCTCGAAATTGGTGAACGTAACGCCCAGCGGCGAAGTCTTCACCTGCGGGTTCTGGCTTTGCAGGGCCAGCGAGCTGCGGCCGTTGGTCAGGTTCAGGCCGTTGGCTACCACTTCGCCGGTGGGATAGTAGCGCACGAAGTTGTTGGCCCCCGCCGTCCAGTTCTCATAGTTGATGACCTGCTCGGGCGCGGCCACGAACTCATACGCCACGCTGCTGCCCCGGCTGCCGCCTTGCGCCAGCGCCTGCAAGGTACCGGCCACCGCCAGCCGCTCGCGGTTGGCCGAGTCGCCCAGAATGGCCGCCCGGGCAAACAGCTTATTATTCGCCACGCTGCCGATGAGGCTAGGGCGGCGCAGCTTCAGCGTGGTATCCTGGGCGGCCTGGGCCAGGCGCAGGCCATAGTCCAGCTTCTGCGGGTCGGAGCCCACGTTCAGGCGCAGCGAATCGAGGCGGTAGTTCTCGTAGCGAATGATGGGGATGCTCGTCACGGCCGTGAGGCGGGCCGCCTGCCGCGAGTAGTCGCCGGCCAGCGTGAAGGGCGAAATCTTCTTCAGCCCTTTCACCAGCTTGGTGGCCAGCGTGGGGTCTTTCAGCTGCAGCGAGTAGGTGAAGTGGCGGTCGGCCCCGTTGGGCACGTACTTCACGCCGGGCACATCGAAGTAACGGTCCAGATGCTGCTGCAATTCCGTGGCGACGTCGCCGAGGTGTACGTTGCCATCGAGGTTGACATTGGCGATGTCGGAGGTGATGGTGGCCAGCGTGCGGCGGTCGTTCTGCACGATGCGGCCGTTGAGCGAATCGAGCGGAAACGCCTGGTTATCGCGCACAATCACAATCTTGGTGCCGCTGAACGTGCCGTTGAGCGTGTTCAGGCTGGAGCCGCGCAGGTTGGCCACCAGGTTGCCCTGCACGCGCAGGTCGCCGCCGGTGTAAAAGCCCAGCGCCGTGAGGTTGGCTCCGCGCAGGTTCAGCTTGGTTACCTCGTACGTGGGGTTGTTAGCGTCGCGCAGGTTCACTATGGCCGTCAGGTCGAGGTTCAGGTTGGGGTCATTCTTGCTGCTCGCGTTGATGACGTAGCGGTTGCGGTCGAGGTCGACGGTGGCGGCCACGCCGTGGTAGGTGTAGCCGTTGTAGCGGGCGCTCTGCACGTTGGCCTTCACCTGGCCCACCAGCGTGCCGGGGTCCTTCAAATTGCCCGTCGCGTTGATGCGGCCCGTGGCCGACACCTTCCCAATCGTGGGGTCCTTCAGCAGCTTGCCAAAATCGAAGGCCTTGGTCGCAAACGTGCCCACCAGCGGCTGCCGCCCGTTGGCCTGCGCCCGGCCCAGCTTGCCGCTGAACGCGAGGTCGCCGTAGCTGGTGCGCGCCTGCAGGTCGGTGTCGAATTGCAGCGTAGTTGGATAGCCCTTAAAAGTGCCGTTCACCGCAAAAGTGGGCGGAATGCTGATGTTGTTCGGGAGGCTGCCCTTGGGCGCGAGGCTCAAAATATCGGCCCGCGATGAGCTGAACTGCTGGAGGTTAGCATCGACGAACAGCCGCCCGTCCACCTCCGGCAGGCCGGTGATGCGAATGCGGGGCGCTTTCACGATGGTGTTGCGCAGGCCCACGAACTCGAAGTTGCGGATGTTGAGGTCGCCCACGCGGCCGGCCACCAGCCCGTTCAGCAGCACGCTCTGGTTGGGGCCGGTGTTGAAGGGGGCGGTGCCGGCCAAATCGGGGGCCAGGTACAGAATGTCGCGGAAGCCCAGCCGCACATCGCGCAGGTCGGCGTCGATTTTCAGGTTGGCCAGCTGCTTGGTGTCGCTCAGCGCCGCCAAATCCTTATAGCCGATGGCCAGCTTGCGCCGGATGCGGGTGTGCGGCGTAATCAGGTCGAGGCTGTCGAGCCGGATTTGCACCGAGTCGTACACCACGTTGGCCCGCCACGACGTGATTTTGAAACCGCTTTTTTCCTCGCCGGCCAGGTTATCCACTTTGCCGGTGGTGCTGTTTTCCGAATAGCGCAGGTCGCGCGTATTCAGCACGAGGTTGGTGAAATCGAGGTGGTTGTAGTCGAGCGCCGGCAGGCGGGTGCGCTGTTTGGGCTGGTTGAAGTTGTCAAACTTCACGGCCAGGCCGCTGATGTCGGACTCGTCGAGCAGCACGCGCCAGCCCGGCGATGTTGCCGCCTGGCCGGTGGCCGCCTTGGCCTTGTCGGTGGCTTCGTCGAGCTTGCGCACGGCCTCGGCGGGGTTCACCACGCGCTCGGCCACGGGCACGTCCTCGTTTTGGGCGTAGGCAAAAGTGGTGTTTTTGAGGGTGAGCTTGCCCAGCGTCACGCGTTGCTTTTGCAGGTCAATGTCCTTGGCCGTTACATCGGCCAGGCCAATTCGGGTGCTGATAAACTGCGCCGCCGGTTCGTTCTTATACACGAAAGCCACGCTGTCGAGCGTCGCGTGGTTGAGCCCGAGTTGCAGCGTGAGCGGCTCGGTGGGGCCGGGGTTGGCGACTTCGGGGGCCGTTTTCGTCTGCACGATGCTGATGGCGGCGCGGTGCAGCGCCGCATTATCCACCTTATAGATGGACTTGTCCACATCCACCGCGTCCATGTTGGCCGTAAACTCGCCAATGCGCGCCCGAATGTCGGAGCCCGTCACCTGGTCGAGCTGGGTGAAGTAGATGTTGGTGAGGCGGGCCTTGCCAATGTCGTACTTCAACGCCGAAGCCGTGGTATCGACCGGCGCGTTGGGGTCGACGAAAGCGTCGATGATAAAGTCGTAGTTGTTCACCGAATCGGGCTCGGTGCGGGTCAGGCGCACGCGGCCGTCGTTCAGCTCCACGTTCGATACATTCACCTGGCTGTGCAGCAGCGCCCAAATGTCCAAGTCAACCCCCAGGTGGCCAACGGAAAGCAGTGTATCGCGCTTTTGGTCTTCCACATACACCCCATCGAGGTTGATGGCGTGGCGAAAATCGGTGCGGAATTTCCCGATTCGCACTTCCGTTTTCAACTTGCCGCGCAGGTAGCTTTCGGCTTTGCCGGCCACAAAGTCCTGGCCCGAAGGAAATTGCAGAAAGACGACTACCCCAATCACGAGCAGCAGTAGCAGGGCTACCAGCCCAAGTATTCCGTAAAGAGTTCGACGCAGAAAAGTGGACAAAGCAGCAAGGATTTAGCGACCGCCCAAAGCAGGGCAATTCTTCCCAACGCAGAAACAACGGTCGGGGTTGGGAAACAAGCCACCAGCGTAGTCCCCCGAACACCGTGCAACCGGGCTGCGTGCGCCCCGGCCAGCGGGCTGCTCCCGCGCAACCGTTTGAGCACGCCGGCCCACGCTCCCCTTCATAATTCCTCCCTTCGCAAGTTCTTATCTTGCGCCCCCAACCCCCACCAAGCTTGCCCATGATAGTACGTTTCTCGCTGCCTTACCGCACCCTTTTTGGCCAGCGTCTGGCCGTGTGCGGCTCGCATCCGCTGCTCGGCCACTGGCAGCCCGCCGCCGCCGTCGACCTGAACTACGACGAGGCCACCGGCTGCTGGAGCCTGGAAGTGGAGCTGCCCGATACCGCCGCCGAGCTTACCTATAAGTATGTGTTGCACGACGACCACACCGGCGCGCAGCACTGGGA
>JALYUH010000094.1 GCA_030853985.1 Bacteroidota bacterium
CATCACCGCCAGGCCCATGGCAATGCTGATGATGGCTATTTTTGTAACCGACGACGTGAAGGAGCCGGAATCGGCTCCGCCGTCGATTTTCTGCGAGATGTAGCGGGCGACGTTCATTGTTCGAGCGTAAAGCTACGTTTTGAACCGGAACCAGCCGCACATTGCATCCGCAAAGCCAGGGTGATGGTCGTCATCAGCCGCTTAATTTCTGTTTTCCGCATTACTATGATTGAATTTTCGGCTAAAATGACGCTGGCCCTGCTGTTGGCCCTGCCCGCCTGCGGCACCACCCGGCCGGCAGCCCAAGTTGCCGCGGCGGCTGCGCCTCCTAGGCAAGCAACTCCCGCGCGCATTGTCCCGGCGGCCGTGGTGGTCGGAGCCGCGCGGCTCGACCAGTACCTGCCGCAGCTGCGGGGCCAGCGCGTGGGCCTGGTCATTAACCAAACTTCGCGCGTGGGCAACGCCTACCTGGTGGATACGCTACGGGCCCGCGGCGTGAACGTGACGGCCATTTTCGCGCCCGAGCACGGCTTCCGGGGCGAGGCGGCCGACGGGGCGACGATTACCGATGGGCGCGATGCCCGCAGCGGCGTGCCGGTGCGCTCGGTGTACGGCAAAACCAAAAAGCCCACCCCCGAGATGCTGGCCGACGTGGACGTGCTGGTGTTCGATATTCAGGACGTGGGGGCGCGCTTCTACACCTTCATCAGCACGCTGCACTACGTGCTGGAGGCGGCGGCCGAGCAGCACAAGCCCGTGCTGGTGCTCGACCGCCCCAACCCCAACGGCGACCTCGTGGACGGCCCCCTGCTGGAGCCGGCTCACAAAAGCTTCGTCGGCCTCGACCCGCTGCCCATTGCCCACGGCCTCACGGTGGGCGAGCTGGCCCAGATGATAAACCAGGAAAAGTGGCTGGCTGGCGGCAAGTCGTGTCGCCTCACCGTGGTGCCCATGCAAAAAGGCTACACCCACGCCACGGCCTACCACCTGCCCGTGCGCCCCTCCCCCAACCTGCCCACCGACCACGCCGTGGCCCTCTACCCCAGCATCTGCCTGTTTGAAGGCACCAACGTGAGCGTGGGACGCGGCACGAGCGCACCGTTCGAAGTAATCGGCAGCCCCAGCCAGCCGGCCACGCGGCCGTACAACTTCACGCCCGCGCCCAACGCCGGCTCGCCCACTCCGCCCCTGAATGGCCAGCGCTGCTACGGGCTCGACCTGGCCACGGCCCCCACCCGCGAAAACGGTGGCCTGGTGCTGAAATACTTGCTCGACTTCTACCAGCAAAGCACTGATAAGGCCCATTTCTTTGGCAAGTATTTCGAGGAATTATCGGGCACCGATGCGCTGCGTCAGCAGGTTATCGCTGGCAAGAGTGAGGCGGAAATCCGGGCCAGCTGGGAGCCGGGGCTGCGCAAGTTTCGGGCGCTGCGCACGAAGTACCTGCTGTATCTGGAGCGGTAGGTTTCTGCGCCATTGCCAATGAAAGGTGCGGCGGTGGACCAAAGTGAGGTGGTGCGATGACCAAAAGGCGTCGCACCACCCCGCACCAGGCCATTACCAGAAGAACGTCATGCTTCGGCTACGATAAGCGCGACGTTTTCTGAATCACTCTCTATCAGGACTGAATACTCCAATTTCCCAATGTTACGAATCGTTTTCATGGGCACGCCCGATTTTGCCGTGCCCACCCTGGAAAGCCTTATGGCCTGGCCCGGCGGGCAGGTGGTGGCCGTTATCACGGCTCCCGACCGGCCGGCGGGGCGCGGCCGCCAGCTCCAAGCGTCGGCGGTGAAGGTGGCGGCCCAGGCGCACGGCCTGCCCGTGCTGCAGCCCACCAACCTGAAATCGTCCGAATTCCAAGCGGAATTAAAAGGCTACGCGGCCGATTTGCAGGTGGTCGTCGCCTTCCGCATGCTGCCCGAGGCGGTGTGGAACATGCCGCGGCTGGGCTCCATCAACATTCATGGGTCGCTGCTGCCGCAGTACCGCGGCGCGGCCCCCATCAACTGGGCCCTGATGCACGGCGACACCGAAACCGGCGTTACTTCCTTCTTCCTGCGGCACGAGATTGACACCGGCGACCTGATTTTTCAGGACCGCCTGGCCATCATGCCGGAAGATGATTTCGGCAGCGTGTACGATAAGCTGAAAGGCGTGGGCGCGGCTCTGGCCCTGCGCTCGGTGCAGGCCATTGCGGCCGGCACCGCACCCAGCCTGCCGCAGGAGCCGCGCCCTGACCTGCGCCCCGCCCCCAAGCTGAGCAAGGAAACCGGCCGGCTCGATTTCGGCCGCCCGGCCACCGAGCTGGTGAACTGGGTGCGCGGCCTCTCGCCCGTGCCCACGGCCTTCGCCGCGCTGCCCGATGGCCGCATCGTCAAGATTTACCGGGCGCAGGCGTTGGCGTTGGAAGCAGGCGAAACAGCGGCCGTGCCCGGCACCTGGGCTTCGGATGGCCGGCGCTACCTACGCGTGGCGGCGGCCGAGGGCTGGCTCGATTTGCTTGATGTGCAGCTGGAAGGCAAGAAGCGGATGACGGTAGAGGAATTATTACGAGGTTTTAAACCCAACTTTTGATATGGTTGCATTAGTAGTCGCCGTGGCCGAAAACGGCATTATCGGCCAGCACGGGCAATTGCCCTGGGGCCGCCTGCCCGCCGACCTGCGGCATTTCAGGCAACTCACCGTGGGGCACCCGGTAGTGATGGGTCGCAAAACGTTTGACAGCATCGGTAAGGCTTTGCCCGGCCGTCCGAATGTCGTTGTTACGCGGCAGCAGGGCTGGGCGGCTCCGGGCTGCGAGGCGGCCGCTTCGGTACTGGGCGCGCTGGCACGCGCCCAAGAATTAGATGCTGAAACGGTGAGCATCATTGGCGGGGGCGAAATATACCGCGAAGCCCTGCCGGCCGCCGATGTCGTTTACCTCACCGAAATCCACCACAGTTTCGAGGGCGACGCCTCTTTCCCGGCGCTGAGCCCCGCCGACTGGCGCGAGGAAACCCGCGAGCGCCACGAAGCCGACGAACAGCATGCCTATGCCTTCAGCTTCGTCACGCTACGGCGGCGGTAGGATGGCAAATGCGTAGATGCGTAAATGCGTAAGGGG
>JALYUH010000125.1 GCA_030853985.1 Bacteroidota bacterium
AGCCAATCGTTTTAAGAATGCGCGTTCTTACTTAATCATATCCACTTCAGCCCGAATCATGGCGTTGTAGCGCAGGCCCTGGCCGTTGGAGGCGGTAATGAGGCTCCAACCCTTGCCCATGGTGTAGTTCCAGGTGCGGCTTTCCTTGAACTCGTAGGTGGGGCGCATAATCTGGCCGTAGGGCGTATAGTCGTCCATGAAGTTGGTGGTGAAGAATTTATCACCGCTTACCACCCATTCCATGGCCACGAAGAAGCCCTCTTCTGGGGCAATGATATTATAGGGCGTCAAATCGACGGTGTACCACTGGCCGCCCTGGGGAGCCGAAACCACCACGTTTTCCATGAGTAGGTCGGTGTTGGGGGCGTTGTAGTTGCCGTCGGCCTTGTAGAGACGCACCCGGAAAGGCTCACGCGGAAAGCCGTTTTCGCCGATGTAGAACGACACCGTGCGCACGTTGCCAAGGCGCTTCTTCTTCTCATTTTTCACGAAGAAAGCGTACTGGCTGCCTGGCAGGCCCTGAATCATGCCCTCGCCCGGGTCGTCGGAGCGCGAGCCCATGCCCAGGTTTTTCACCTTGCCGGCCTTCACGGTTACGTTGCCCAGGGCCACGGCACGCTTGGGGAGCTCAATGGTGAGGCTGGCCACGGCCACGCCCCGCTTCACGAGCACGGCGCGGCGGCCGTAGCCCAGCGCCACCACCACCAGCGAGTCGGCGGTGTTCTGCGTGGGCGCCGGTACCACGAACTGGCCGTGCTCATTGCTGAGTGCGCCAATTTGTTCATTTTTAAGCCCGATGGAAGTGAACGGTAGGGGCTCTTTAGTATCCTTGTCGACAATGACGCCCTTGATTTCCACCTTCTGCGCGTTGCTGAAGGGGACAATGGCGACAAAGAATAATGCTATAAAAAGTAGTCTTGCGTACATATTTTATCGAATCGTTCGAACAAAATTACAAATTAGGAACTGAAAGTTAATCGTTTTTTTAACTGCTTCCAAGCGAGTGCCTTTTTAGGATTCTACAATGATGGTGAAAAAGGCTGAAATCGAATTATTAGAGGACAAAAAAAAATGCGCCTCCGAAAATCAATTGTCAACGTACCTTTGTTTGTATTCTTTCTAAATAAGGCTTTTTCGTTTTTTCCGTGGCGCTGTTTCGTCGTTCTACTTCTCCTGTTTCGGCCGGCCCTGCGCGGCGAACCGTGCGCGACCTGCGCTTGGGCGAAACCGGCACCGTATGCTGCCTCGAAGACCCCGATATGGCGCTGAAGCTGCTGGAGATGGGCTGCGTGCCCGGCGTGCAGGTGCGCCTGAGTGGCCGCGCCCCCCTCGGCGACCCGCTGATGCTGGTGCTTGGCGACCAAGAATATACGCTCTCGTTGCGGGCCAGCGAGGCGGCCACCATTTTGCTGAAGGAGTAGCGCGCATGGCGGCAATCGCAGGTAATCCGGCTCCCACAACGGTCGCCGGCCTTCCGGCCGACGTCCGGCCCCTGCGTATTGCGCTCATTGGCAATCCCAACAGCGGCAAAACTTCGCTTTTCAATCAACTCACGGGGCTCAACCAGAAAGTCGGCAACTTCCCCGGCGTGACGGTGGACCGCAAAACCGGCGTGGCCCAGCTCACGCCCACCCAGCGGGCCGAGATTATTGACCTGCCGGGTACCTACTCGCTCTATCCCAAGAGCCTGGACGAGAAGGTGATAACTGACCTGCTGTACGATAACAAGGCCGACAGCTACCCCGATTTCGTGGTGGTGACGGTGGATGCCAACAACCTGCGCCGCAGCCTGCTGCTATTTACGCAGCTCGGCGACCTGGGCCTGCCGGCCGTGCTGGCCCTGAATATGATGGACGTGGCCGAGCGCCACGGCATAAATATCGACCTGCCGGCGCTGGAACGGGAGTTGGGCGTGCCCATTATTCCGATGAATGCGCGCAAGGGTATTGGCGTGGCGGCCCTCAAAATTGTGATGGCCCAGCGGCTGGACGCGCCGCCCGTGCGCTTCTGGGAACCCGATGAGCAGCTGCTGCCGCTGGTGCGCCAGATTCGCTACTACTTCAACCTACACAACGACTATCTGGCGCTGCACTACGCCCAGCAATACCGCCAGATTAGCTTTCTGACTGCCGAAGAAAAGGCGCATATTCAAGAACTAACGCAGCAGGCGGGGTTTGACGCCACGGCCGCGCAGGCCGCCGAAACCATTAGCCGCTACGCGCGCATCAACGAGATATTGCTCGAAACGGTGACGGTGGTGCGGACGCAGAAGCGCGAGCCGATAAGCAACCGCATCGATAAGGTGCTGACGCACCGGGTGGGCGGCTACCTCATTTTTCTGGCCATTTTGTTCCTGCTGTTTCAGGCCATATTTGCCTGGGCGCAGTACCCGATGGACTGGATTGACCAGGGCATTTCGGGGCTGAGCGCGGCGATTCAGGATAACTTTTCGGGGCCGCTGGTGCGGCTGCTCACCGAGGGGGTGCTGGCCGGGCTGGGCGGCGTGCTGGTATTCATTCCGCAGATTGCGCTGCTGTTCGGCTTCCTGGCCATATTGGAGGAAACGGGCTACATGGCCCGCGTTACTTTTCTGATGGACAAGTTGATGCGGCCGTTCGGGCTGAGCGGCAAGAGCGTGGTGCCGCTGATTTCGGGGCTGGCCTGCGCGGTGCCGGCCATCATGGGGGCGCGCACCATTGAGAGCTGGAAGGACCGGATGATTACGATTTTCGTGACGCCGCTTATGTCGTGCTCGGCGCGCATTCCGGTGTACACGGTGCTGGTGGCGCTGGTAGTGCCGGACCAAGCGGCCTGGGGCATTTTCAACCTGCGCGGCGTGGCCCTGATGTCGCTGTACCTGCTGGGGCTGTTTTCGGCGCTGGGCTCGGCTTGGGTATTGAAAAAGCTGCTGAAAGCGCGGGAGCGCAGTTATTTCATCATGGAGTTTCCGGTGTACCAGTGGCCGCGCTGGAAGAACGTGGCCCTGACTATCTACCAGAAGGTGCGGGCGTTTGTGCTGCAGGCGGGCAAGGTGATTATGGCCATTTCGGTGCTGCTGTGGGTGCTGGCCAGCTACGGCCCCGGCCAGCAGCAGGAAGCCGCCGAAACTCAGGCGCGGCAGCAAGCCACCGCTCGCGGCTGGGACGCGGCCGAAACCAGCCGCCAGGTGGCCTCGGCGCGTTTGGAAACGTCCTACGCCGGCAAGTTCGGCCACGTGCTGGAGCCCGCCATCCGGCCGCTGGGCTACGACTGGAAAATCGGTATTGCGCTGCTCACCTCATTTGCGGCGCGGGAGGTGTTTGTGGGCACCATTTCCACCATCTACAGCGTGGGCCAGGATGCCGACATGGGCACGCTGCAACAGAAGCTCAGCGCCGAGAAAGATGCGAACGGGCAGCCGTTCTTTACGCCGGCGCGGGCGTTTTCGCTGCTCGTGTTCTACGTGTTTGCCATGCAGTGCATGAGCACGCTGGCCGTGACATACCGCGAAACCAAGAGCTGGCGCTGGCCACTGGCCCAGCTTATCTACATGACGGGGCTGGCGTACGCGGCGGCGTTTGTGGTATATCAGGTGCTGGCGTAGAGATGCTTACTCGCGTCTCGTCGTTGCGCTGCTCTTTCGGAGTTGCACTCCGAAAGAGCAGAGAGCAGGGT
>JALYUH010000133.1 GCA_030853985.1 Bacteroidota bacterium
GAAGTGGAATGCGCAATCATCAGCTTATCAAGCCCTACCCACTTCACGGCCTGGTTGATTTCGTCCACGGTGCTCATGCCGGTGCTTAGCATGAGGGGGCGGCCGGTGGCGCGCACGCGGTCGAGCAGCGGCTTATCGGTGAGCGAAGCGCTGGCCATTTTGTAGAGCACGGGCTGAAACTGCTCCATGAAATCGACCGAGGGCTCATCCCAGCACGAGGCAAACCAGTCGATGCCTAGCGCGCGGCAATAATCGTCGATGGCGGTGTATTCGGCCTGGCCGAACTCGGTTTTGCGCTTGTAGTCGATGTAGCTCATGCGGCCCCAAGGAGTGTCGCGCTGCTTCTCCCACTGGTCTTTGGGCACGCACAGCTCGGGCGTGCGCTTCTGGAATTTCACCGCGTCGCAGCCAGCCTTGGCGGCTTCGGAAATCAGCTGCTTGGCCAGGTCGAGCGAGCCGTTGTGGTTGATGCCGATTTCGGCAATGATGTAGGCCGGGTGACCCGCGCCAATAAATCGGTTTTTACGAATTTCAACAGCTTGCATAAGGCGTTGTTTGATTGTTAGTTACTCGTTGTCAGTTGTCAGGCTCGAATTTGCATCAGAAGGACCAACAACTGATAACGAGCAACTGATAACTATTTAAATGGCCGTCCAGCCGCCGTCCACGACCAAGTTGGCCCCGGTCATATACGCCGAGGCATCCGACGCCAGAAATACGACGGCACCCTGGTAATCGGTTGGCGTGGCCATGCGGCCGAGCGGCGTTTTGGCGCTGTATTGCTTGACGAAAAACGCATCCTGGCTGTTTTCGACGCCGCCGGGCGAGAGCGTATTCACCCGCACGCCGGCCGCGCCCCAGTAAGCCGCCAGGTAGCGCGTAAAATTCACGACCGCGCCCTTGGTCATGGGGTAGGAGGGTGATTTATAGAAGGTTTGCTCGCCGGCCTCGTTGCGGTAGATGCTCTGGTCGGGACCCACGATGCCGTAGGTACTGGCCACGTTGATGATGCTGCCGTGCCCCTGCTGCGCCATGGGTGTGCCAAATACCTGCGCCGCCAGAAAAACCCCCGTCACGTTCACTTCCAGTACCTTCTGAAAAACGGCCAGCGGGAAGTTCTCAAACTTGCTCAAATCGGCCGCCAGCGCGGGGTTCTCGAACATGTCGTTAATGGCGGCATTGTTCACCAGCACGTCGATGTGGCCGAAGCGCGCCAAAATCTGGTCGCGCGCAGTGGCCAACGATGCCGGACTTGTAACATCGACCGCCACCGACAGGTGCGGGCCGCCGCCCAGCCCAAAGGCCACGGCGGCGGCGGCTTCGGCGTTGAGGTCGGCCACGACTACGTTGGCCCCGGCCCCGGCCAGCGCGGCGCAATGCTGCTGGCCGATGAGCCCGCAGGCCCCGGTGACGATGGCGGTTTTGTTGGTGAGGTCGAAGAGGTTCATACGTTGCCGTTCTGGCGTTCACCTCACCCCCTAGCCCCTTTTCCAAAAAAGCGGGGGAACTAGCTTCTAATTTTAAAAACTAGATGAAGGCAAAGCAAAAACGAATTTTGAGCGAGCTATTAGATTCTAGTTCCCCCTCTTTTTTGGAGAGGGGGCTAGGGGGTGGGGTATTCGTTGAACGAGCTACTTCGCCTTCATCGGCGCGGCGTTGGTTACCTTGCGGAACACGGCTTCCACCGGCTCGCCGAGCAGGCGCTGGGCTACGTCGCCCGCTTCGATAGCTTCCTTCAGCAACGGCAGCACCTCGCGGTAGGCCGAGAGGGTGTAGGCCACGTCGGCGTCGGTGTGCGAGAAGCACATGTTATGGAACCCGCCCCACATGATGCCGCGCTTGAAGAGCTCCTGTTGCATGAAGGCCTTGATTTCCATGCCGTTGCCGGCCGACGGGTCGAAGGTTACTATCGTGCGGCAGTCGTAGCCATAGCACTTGGTGTACTGCGTCAGGCCCAGTTCGGCAGCAATTTCGTTGTAGCCGTCCTTGAGCTTTTTGCCTTGCTCGGCGAGGCGGGCGGGTACGTTTTTTTCGCGCATCTCGGTGATTGTGGCCACGGCAGCAGCCAGGCTCAAGGCTTCCCCGCCGAAGGTGGTGAAGAAGAACACGTCCTGCTCGAACAGCTCCATGACATCGCGGCGGCCGGTGAGCAGCGCGATGGGCATCCCGTTGGCAAACGCCTTGGAATACACCGCCAAATCGGGGGTGATGCCGAAGTATTCCTGCGCGCCGCCCACGGCCACCCGGAAGCCAGTCCACATCTCATCGAAGATGAGCAGCGTGCCGTTTTCCCGGCACAGCCGGGCTACTTCGTGCAGGAAGTTGTCTTTGGGCGCATCGAAAATAAACGGCTCCAGAATTACGCAGGCTACGTTCTCATCCAGCAGGGCCTTCAGCGAATCGAGGTTGTTGTACTCGAACGCGGCCACTAAGTCCTTGCTTTCCTGCGGGATGCCCTTGTCGCGGCTGGTGGTGCCGATGTACCAGTCGTGCCAGCCGTGGTAGCCGCAGCACAGCACCTTGTCGCGCCCCGTGAAGGCGCGGGAAACCCGTACCGCCGCCGAGCACACGTCCGCGCCGGTTTTGCTGATGCGGATGCTTTCAGCGTTGGGAATAATCTCGTGAATCAACTCCGAGAGCTCCACTTCCAGCTCGTGCATCATCGAAAAAGTGATGCCGTCTTCGAGCTGGGCTCGAATGGCGTCATCAACGCGCGGGTAGGCGTAGCCCAGCGAAATGGGGCCGATACCCATCTGAAAATCAAGGTACTCGTTGCCGTCCACGTCCCAGATGTGGGAGCCTTTGGCGCGCTTCACGTACTTGGGGCTCACGCCTTTGGTGTACTGGCCGGGACCTTTGGCGAGCGTTTGCGTCACCGGCGTCATTATTTTCTGAGCGCGGGCGTATAGCTCGTCCGACTTGGTGATGTCGGGATAATTCTCGTTAGAAGAAACGGTATTGGGCATGGAGTGGAGTGTTGATTGATTAATTCTGAACGTCATGCCTATCTAACTTCCGCGCAGTTGAAGCATCCCTACCGCAGTAGTAATTAATACTGATACAACGAAGCGGTAGAGACGCTTCGGCTACGCGGACGCTAGATAGGTATGACCGCCTTTTGACAAAATCAATTTCGTCGAAATACTTGGCAACGAGCGGTTTTTGAATAAACGCGGAAAATTTCCTTATAGGTCTGCGCCAGCTTTTTTACCGGCATTCGCCTTGGCGGCTTCTATTTGCTTCTCAATAATCTTACTGGTCAAGTGAAGCCGGCCTACGCGATAATCACCCGATTTTTCGATGGATACGGCCCCATTAACCTTTTCCCCATACCAGCCAACGCCGGTGCCGGAGCTGAATTCATCGCCTTTGCCATAAAGAGCGGTAGCGGCAG
>JALYUH010000152.1 GCA_030853985.1 Bacteroidota bacterium
GCTGTGGGCCGCCGCGTAGCGGGCCAGAAACTGCGCATCCGGCAACAAGCTGTCGTTATCGAGCAGCAGCAGCCACTCGTGCTGTGCGGCATCAGCCAGCAGGTTGCGGCTGGCGGCGCGGCCCACGTTGCGCGGCAGCTCGCGGTAGTGCACGCCGGGTAGCACCGCCAGCGGCTGGTTTAGCTGCCGGAATGCTTCCGCCGAGCCATCATCAAACAGGAGGATTTCGACTGGGCCCGGCCAGTCGGCCGCCTGCGCCCGCAGCGCCCGCGTCAGCTCCCCGGCATCCCGCTGGTACACCGGAATCAGCACCGACAACCCAGCTGTGGCCCCCGGCGGCATTAGCCCGCCACGGCTGGCCGGGCCGAATCCAGCAGCTCGCCATCCTTGCACGTCAGCACGCGGTGCGGGTATTTTTCGATGAGCTGGAAGTTGTGCGTGGCCATGAGAATGGCCGTGCCCGCGTTATTAATCTCGCCAAACAGCTGCATGATGCTGGCCGAAACGTCGGGGTCGAGGTTGCCGGTGGGTTCGTCGGCGAGCATCAGCACGGGCTCGTTCAGCATGGCGCGGGCAATCACCACGCGCTGCTGCTCGCCGCCCGAGAGGCGGTGCGGCATGCGGTTGGCGGCCCCGCTCAGGCCCACGCGCACCAGCACGTCGCTGATGCGCTGCTGCTTCTGCGACTTGCCCTTCCAGCCGGTGGCGTTGAGCACAAACAGGAGGTTTTCGGCCACGGTGCGGTCACTCAGCAGCTGAAAATCCTGGAATACGATGCCCAGCTTGCGGCGCAGAAACGGCACCTTGCTGGCCGCCAGCTTCGGGAGCGGGTAGCCCGCCACGGCACCCATGCCGCTTTGCAGCGGCAGGTCGGCATACAGCGTTTTCAGCAGCGACGACTTGCCCGAGCCGGTGCGGCCCACGAGGTAGGCAAACGCGCCCTTTTCCAACGCAAACGACACGCCTTGCAGCACGGCCTGCTGCTCCTGCATTATCGTGGCATCGTGCAACTCAATTACGTTCTCAACCATACAATTACAGATTCAGCGGCCGCAATTTGCCGAATTCCAGGCCCGAAATTACGGCTGCCAGCTCCGTCTCCTTGCCTTCGAGGCCGTAGCGGTGCAGGTCCTTCAGCGGCCGGTCGGCCCGGAAATAGGCCACCAGAATAAACTCCTCATTCCGCAGCTGGATGTAGTCCGGAATCTTGGCCTTGCCTTTTACTTTAATGATGTACATGGCTGAGGGAATTGTAAATTACAAATGGCTCTCCTACAAGTGTTGACTAGGAGCTGGAATCTATAATTTATAATTAAGCGTTAAGCGTTAAGCGTTAAGCGTTAACGCGCTTGTGGTCGGCCAAAAACGTCGCCAGGCCCTTGTCCGTGAGCGGGTGGCTGAGGAGGCCGTTGATGACGCTGAGCGGGCAGGTCACCACGTCGGCCCCGATTTCGGCACACTGAATGAGGTGCGGCACGTGGCGTACCGAGGCGGCCAATACTTCCGTTGGGTAGCCGTAGTTGCTGAAAATCTGCACAATCTGCTCCACCAGTTGCAGGCCGTCGGCCCCGATATCATCGAGCCGGCCCACGAAGGGCGACACGTAAGTGGCCCCAGCTTTGGCGGCCAGCAGGGCCTGGCCGGCGGTGAAAATCAGGGTGCAGTTGGTTTTGATGCCCTTGTCGGCGAAGTACTTGATGGCCTTCACGCCGTCCTTGGTGATGGGCACTTTCACCACGATATTGGGGTGCAAATCGGCCAGAGCCTCGCCCTCGCGCACCATCCCGTCAAAATCGGTGGCAATCACTTCAGCCGACACATCGCCGTCGACCAGCTCGCAAATCTGGCGGTAGTGGGCCATCACGGCATCGAGGCCTTTGATGCCTTCCTTGGCCATGAGCGAGGGGTTGGTGGTCACGCCGTCGAGGACGCCCAGCTCCACCGCTTCGCGGATTTCGGCCAGGTTAGCGGTGTCAATGAAGAACTTCATGGGGATGAGTAGTCAGGATGGAGTAGTCAGTAGGCAGCTGTTTCGGTCTGAATTCCGACTGCCGGATACTGACTGCCAGCGAAAAAGAATCGGCCCCAAAGCTACTCAATGGCCCGCCAAAATTGCGGAACGGAGCAGCATCGGGGCCGACGCGAAAGGACAAAAAAAAGCAAGCCAAAATCGCACCGCTACAACCACCTACCCTTGCTACCTTCCGGTCCTGGGGGAGTTCAGCAGGAGCTGGTCGTTCTGACTTGCCGATGCAAAGGTAATCACGGATTCGTCGGATTCGACGCGGATTTATCGGATTTTGTGGCCGGTGCTCGGTGGCAGGTAGGCGGGAGGGCCGGTAAGCGGCTGATTTATTTGGAAATGACGCATTCACCCGCGGCGGGAAAAATTGACCGGGCTAGATGTTTGCGCCCACAAAATCCAAGAAATCCGCCTTTAATCCGACAAATTCGTGATTATCCGGGAGTAGCTTTGCGGCATGGAACGACTTATCATCCTTGATTTCGGCTCGCAGTACACGCAATTAATCGCCCGACGCATCCGCGAATTGCACGTGTTCTGCGAAATTCACCCCTACACTCACGCCTCGAAACTCGTTCTCAGCGACGATATTCGGGGCGTTATTCTTTCCGGCTCGCCGTGCTCGGTGCGCGATGCCGATTCGCCCAACCCTGACCTGAGCCACATCTTAGGAAAGGTGCCGGTGCTGGGCGTGTGCTACGGCGCGCAGCTGCTGGCCCAGCAGGGTGGGGGCGAAGTGCTGCCGGCCACCATCCGCGAGTACGGTCGGGCGCGGCTTTCGTCGCTCGATGGCGCCTCGCCGCTGCTGGCCGATATGCACCTGGAGTCGCAGGTCTGGATGTCGCACGGCGATACCATTCAGCGCCTACCGGCCGGCTACAGCATCATTGCCAGCACGCCGGAAGTGGCGGTGGCCGCCTTCAAAATCGACGGCCAAGACACCTACGGCATCCAGTTTCACCCCGAGGTGACGCATTCGGCCGAGGGCAAAGTGTTGCTGCGAAATTTCGTAGTCGACATCTGCCAGTGCGCCCAGAGCTGGACGCCCGACCACTTCGTGGATTCGGCGGTGGAGGCTCTGCGCAACACCATCGGCCCCGACGACCAGGTGATTCTCGGCCTTTCGGGCGGGGTGGACAGCAGCGTGGCGGCCCTGCTGCTACACCGCGCCATTGGCCCGCGCCTGCACGGTATTTTCGTGGATAACGGCCTGCTGCGCCAGGATGAGTTTGCCAGCGTGCTCAAGGCCTACGAGGGCCTGGGCCTGAATGTAACCGGCGTGAATGCCGCGCCGGAGTTCTACGCCGCGCTGGCCGGCATCAGCGACCCCGAGGGTAAGCGCAAGGCTATTGGCCGCACGTTTATTGAGGTGTTCGACCGGGAGGCGCAGAAGGTGGAAGGTGCGCGCTGGCTGGCCCAGGGCACGATTTACCCCGACGTGATTGAGTCGGTGTCGGTGCACGGCTCGTCGGTGACCATCAAAAGCCACCACAACGTGGGTGGCCTGCCCGATAAGATGAACCTGAAGGTTGTGGAGCCGCTGCGCATGCTCTTCAAGGATGAGGTGCGCGAGGTGGGCGCGGCCCTGGAGCTGCCGGCCGACATCCTCAACCGCCATCCCTTCCCCGGCCCCGGCCTGGGCATCCGCATTCTGGGCGACATTACGCCCGAGAAAGTGGACCTGCTGCAACGTGCCGACGGCGTATTCATCAACCTGCTGAAAGAGCGCGGCCTCTACGAGCATGTATGGCAGGCCGGCGCCATGCTACTGCCCGTGCAAAGCGTGGGGGTGATGGGCGACGAACGCACCTACGAGCGGGTAGTAGCCCTGCGCGCCGTAACCAGCGTGGACGGCATGACCGCCGACTGGGCGCACTTGCCCTACGATTTCCTGGCTGAAGTTTCGAATAAAATCATCAACCAGGTGCGCGGTATCAACCGCGTGGTGTACGATATTTCGAGCAAGCCCCCGGCGACGATTGAGTGGGAGTAAGCACAATGCTTGCCGAATAATAGAACGTCATGCTTCGGCTGCGCTCAGCATGACGTTCTAATTCTATCCAAATTAACCTTGCCATGCGCTTCCACTGCCTCCAACACATGCCCCACGAGGGCCCCGGCCACGCGGCCGAGTGGCTGGCCGCGCACGGCCATTCGCTCGTTCTAACGAAGCTGTTTGAGCCAAACCCGCAGTTTCCGGCGCTGGCTGATTTCGATGGCTTGCTTATTCTGGGCGGGGCCATGAGCGTGCACGACGAGGCAAACCTGCCGTGGCTGCGCGACGAGAAAGCCTTCATCCGCGAAGCGCTGCGGGCGGGAAAAATCACGCTGGCCATTTGCCTAGGGGCGCAGCTGGTGGCCGAGGCCTTGGGCGGCGAGGTGCGGCTCAACCACGCGCCCGAAATCGGGTTCTGGACGGTGCGGTTTTCGGTGAAGTCGCTGGAGCATCCGCTGCTGCGCGGGTGGCCCGAGAAGGCGGCCGTGCTACACTGGCACGTGGACACGTTTACGGTGCCGCCGGGGGCGATGCGGGTGGGCATGTCGGCCGCCACGGCCACGCAGGGTTTCGTGTGGGGCGATGGGGTGATTGGGCTACAGTTTCATCCCGAAATGACGGTACCCATGGTGGAGCAACTCATGGCTGATGAAAACCACGAGCAGGCCGGCGAAGAAGAATTCGTGCAGACCGCCGAGCAGATTCGGGCCCGGCTGAAATCAGTATGGAAGGGGCGCAAGCTGCTGGAGTCGCTACTGGAGAATCTGGTGGCGCTGCATGAATCGGAACAGCAATTGACGAATTTCGACAGCATCGTGTAATCATCCACTATGAGCTTCATGCTTTTGGTACTTGCCGCTTTGGTCGGGTCCATTGCGTTCTATGGATGGTTGGCGTGGCCCGGGTTGGTAGCAAAGCAGGCGCATTCAAAGCGGATTTTAAAGTGGCTACTATTCCTGCTTTCTTGCAGTGCCCTCTGCTTTTTGGCCCTGATTCTATTTTTCCAATTGGTCCAATATCCCTACGACAGTATCCGGGGTAAGGAGGCTAGAACCCCTTCGGCAGCTCAATTCCCTTAATCGTTTTGTACAGGCTCAAGGCATGCTGGTCGGTCATGCCGGCCACGTAGTCGGTGAGGAGCAGAATCTGCTCGTACGCCGACGCGCCAGCCTGCGGGCCGATGGCGCGAAACTGGTTAGGCAGTAAATCAAGCAGCTTGCGGGAGCGGTGGTTACTTTTCGAGTCGAAGATGGCGGCGAGGAAGGCGTCGAGCAGGCCGCCCAGCACCTCGAAGCCGGCGGCTTCAATTTCGAGTACCGGGCGCGAGCGGTAGAGCTTGTCGACGCTCAGCCGCTGGATTTCGGCCAGAAACTCGTAGCCTGTGAGCTCCTTCACCAGCGACGCATCGTAGGTGCCGGCCAGGATGGCGGGGGCGTGCCCGGTAAAACGGGTCGCGGTTTCATCCACCAGCTGGCCGATGAGCGTGGCGCGCAGATAGCCCAGCTCCTCCTGCCAGTCGCGCCATTCCAGGCCGCCGCTGCTGCTGCTTTTGGGGCGGGTGTTGGGGGCGGCGGCGCGCAGCTCGCGCATGAGCTTCAGGCCGCGCTCGTGGTCGATGAGGCCGAGCTTGAGGCCGTCTTCGAAGTCGATAATGCGGTAGCAGATATCGTCGGCCGCCTCGACCAGGAAGGCCAGCGGGTGGCGGTGGTAGAAGCCGGCGGGCGCGTCCTTAGCCTGCAGGCCCAGTTCTTCGGCCACCAGCTTAAAGCGGGAATTTTCGGCCTGAAAGTGGCCGTATTTCTTCTCGCTGGCTCCGTTTTGCTTCTTCGATTCGTTGATGACCGACGGGCGCGGATACTTGGTGAACGCGCCCAGGGTGGCGTAGGTGAGGCCCAGCCCGCCCGAGCCGCTGCTGAGCGCCGGGTAGGTGTGGGTGAGGATGCGGAAGCCGGCGGCATTGCCTTCGAAGTGCTGCAAATCGGCCTGTTCGGTGGCGCTGAGGCCGGTGATGAACCGTTCGGCCGCGCGGCTGGCGAAGTAGGCCGAGATGGCATCTTCGCCGGAGTGGCCGAAGGGCGGGTTGCCGATGTCGTGGGCCAGGCAGGCGGCAGCCACGATGTCGCCGCAGTCCTGGGCGAAGTCGGGCAGCTCGCGGGCCAGGTCGGGCGCGGTTTCGAGTACGCGGCGGGCCGAGAGGCGGCCCAGCGAGCGGCCCACGCAGGCGGTTTCGAGCGAGTGGGTGAGGCGGGTGTGCACGAAGTCGGTTTCGGGCAGCGGCATCACCTGGGTTTTGCGTTGCAGGCGGCGAAACGCGGAGGAGAACACGACGCGGTCGTAGTCAGCTATATACGGCGAGCGGCCGGGGGCGGGCGTTTCGGCGGGGCGGTCGGGGTAGCGGCGCTGCGAGAGCAGGCGGGGCCAGGGCATAAGTTCGGCAGACATGCGGCAAAGGTAGCGGAAGCAGCCAGGCCAATAGCGGACGAGTAATGCCCCGAACGTCGGGGCTGGCGTACCTTCACCGCTGGTCCTCTTCCTGAATTTAATCAACGGTTTCAACCCGCTAATTCAACATGAAATTACGCTTGCTTTTTACCCTGCAATTCGTGTTTATTGCCACCATTATCAAGGCCCAAATAATTAAGCTTTACCACGAAACCACAACTAACGGATTCGCGGTGTACGCTGATAATGCGGCCCCGTATCCCACTTCGGTGGCGCTGAACCTGGAGCTGACAAACCTGTATTTTTCGGAAGGCGGGAAGCGGATATTTGTTATTCCGGCGGCTAGCAAAAGAGTTAAAATCGGTGAGCTTAAAGTAGCAGATAGTTTCAATCGGTACACCTTTAATTATAAGTTTATCTCGACGATGGGAGATGTCACCATCACCAATTACGATAAACAGTATCAGTACGACCTGCCCTTTCAAAAAGGCACGAAGTTTAAGCTGCATCAAGGGTACAATGGCGAATTCTCGCATCAGAACGAAAATGCGCTCGATTTTACGATGCCGGAAGGGACGGAAATATTAGCGGCTCGGGACGGCGTGGTGGTGCAAATTGAGAAGAACAACACCGAAGCCTGCCCCCGCGAAGAGTGCAGCAAATACAATAATTATATTGTGGTGATGCATGCCGACGGCACATTTGCCCGGTATGCGCATATTCAACACAACGGCACGCTGCTGAGCGTGGGAAACCCGGTGAAAAAAGGTGACGTTATTGCCTCCAGCGGCAACGTTGGGTGGTCGAGCGGGCCGCACTTGCACTTCGTCTGTTTTCTGGCCGGCTTTGGCAAAAGCAATTCCTTGGAAACGCAATTCAAAGTGGACGACGGCAGCAAGGTTATTTCGCTGCAGCCGGGTAATTTCTATTCCAGAGGATATTAGCCGAATAACGGGCTATTTATTCATTGTCTCATCCAGCAGCTTGAAGGGATTTAGCTTCTCGAAGTGAATCTGAAACCGGATTCCATCGGTGAAAGCCTGCCGGCTTTCGGGCGTGCCGTTTTGGAACTGTGAGCCGGCCACGGGAATGTAGAGCTGCACGATTTCGCCGAAGAAGGGCACGGTCAGGCCCGCGTCGAACAGGCGCTGGCCCTGGGGGCGGCCCGCTAGAAACTGCGTTTCGCCGGTGGCCCTGAAGTCGGCAAATACCGCGAGTTTGGTGATGGGCAGGTCGGCCTGCAGGTTGAGGGAGCTGAGCCAGGAAGTGCTGGCCACGGGCAGAAACGCCTTGAACGCGCCGTCGCGGCCGTCGGCCTGGTGCGTTTGGGCGGCGAGGGCGGGCGAAATCTGCTGGCGGTCGAAGAACGGGGTTTGGCGGCGGTAGGCGGGGCTGCCGCTCAGGCCGAGCACGAAATCGGACTGCGCCGAACCCCGCAAAAACCGCCCGCCCAACAGCCACGCCTGCACCTAATTGCTGCGCGCGTAGTAGCGCAGGTATTGGGCATTGGCGCGCAGCAGCACCGCCGAGTTGGGGCTGTTGGCAGCAGCTTGCAGCTGGTTCAGCTCGACGTGCGCGCTCCAGTGGTTGAGGGCGTCTTCGTGGTGCGCGCCGTATTCGGGGGCATAGATGCCGCTGGTGCGGGCGCGGTCCTGGTCGCGTACCGACGTGAGGGCTAGGTTAAGCTGCTGCTGCACCGAGGCGCCCACGCGGTGGGGCAGGTAGAAGGTAAAGGCCGGCTCCAGCTTGCGGTAGCGCTCGAAGCGCTGCACCGTGAAGCTGGTGACGAAGCAACGCGCCCCCGAGTGCGGCAAGTCGTTGAGCTGAATGCGGCCGATACCGTTCAGCTCGTTGCGGTTGAAGCTGTACCGGGGCATGGCCAGGTGTTGCAGCAGCCGGGGCGCCAGCGGGTTGTTTTAGAACGCCGCGCCCAGCATAAATTGGAATGTAACGAAATCATGCTTTTGGGCGAATGAGTACACTCTCCGCAGCACTGGCTTGCCGCATAGCCGGGGCAAGTAGTTGCTAATCCTTCCACCAAAACAATTTTAGGGATGAGTGAAACCACCATTTTTTACAGCGAATCCGGTAATCCCGCCATGCTGGAAGCTTTCCAGAAGGCGCAGGCATCCTTCAAGTATTTCTGGCGCGAGCTCTCCTGGGAAGCCCGCCGAATTGTGCCGGCCCTCAATCTGGCCTGCGTCAAAATCGCGTTTGTGGAACCAACCGAAGATGCCGACGCCCCTTTGGTAGAATACATGTGGATTAACGATGTCGCATTCGATGGCGATATCATGCGCGGCACGCTTCTCAACGACCCCGAGTCGCTCCGGCAACTACAGGCTGGCGATTTTGTGCAAGCCCCTCTGGCGCAGGTGAGCGACTGGTTATTTTACCGCGACGATAAATCTTACGGAGGATTCACCATTCAGCTGATGCGCTCCCAAATGGATGCTGCCGAGCGGGCCGAACACGACGAAGCCTGGGGCCTGAACTTTGGAGATTTCAACGAAGTCCTGGTCGTTGCCGACCAGCGGGAGCAGCCCGAAAACCTCATCGAGCACCCGATGAGTCTGAACATGAAGGACCGCTTCGTTAAGTTTCTGCAGGAGTACCCGCAAGAGGCCGTTTCCGTCGACGAAGCAGGCTACACCATGCTGCACAAGGAGGCCATTGCCGGTAACCGGTCGTTGGTTGAGGTTCTGGTGCACGCGGGTGCCGACCCGCACCAGCCGGCCCGCAGCGGCAAGTCGGCGCTGGATTTT
Organism: Bacteroidota bacterium; assembly: GCA_030853985.1. GTDB lineage: Bacteria > Bacteroidota > Bacteroidia > Cytophagales > Hymenobacteraceae > Hymenobacter. The sequence continues at coordinate 9,227 of JALYUH010000152.1, forward strand.
GCCCGGCAGCTGGACTGGCCGCACCTACTGCCTGCGCTGGCCGGCTAGCCAGCGGCAAGGCTCGGGCGGGCATTTGTTCGCCTTAGCTTCACTCCGCCTGCGCCCGTCCCAGCACCCGCACCGTACCGTACCCCAGCAGCAGAAACAGCCCGAAAAGTAGCGTCACGCCCCAGGTGCCAGGGAACGAGAAGGGGTGCAGCACCCGGTTCATAATGTCGAAAAACAGCGCGATGGGGTTGGTGAGGATGTTCCAGGAATTGAAGCGCAGGTAGCGGCCCAGGTAGATGCCGAAGCCGCTGAGCAGCAGCGCCACCGCCGCAAATGCCCAGCCCGGCCCCACGCCCAGCCGCTGCTGCACCAGCCGCTGCATGTCGGAGAGCGAGGCGTAGGCCAGCATCAGGCCGTTCCAGGCGCAGCTTGCAATCAGGAGCAGGTCGTACCAGAGTGGCACGCCGGGCCGGGCTTCGAGGTGGTAGAAGTCGGTGAGAATGTAGGGCGCGTTGGGAAAAAACAGCAGCCACGCCGCCCCGGCCGGCAGCAGGATGCGCACTGGCAACGGCCCCCGCGCCGCCAGCAGCATCGTGCTGATAGCATAGGGTATCACCGCCAGCAGCAGGTTCCAAACCATAAACAGGAAGAACAGGCGGCCGGTGAGGGCTACCCGCCCCACCACCAGCAACACGCTGAGGGCCAGCGAAGCCGCCAGCACGAACGTGAGCGCCAGCCGGGCGCGGCTAAAGAGCAGGGGCGGAGCAGAACTGACGGGCATGGTCATAAAGTTAGGGCCGTTTCGGCGTCGGTAAGCACGTAGCGCGGACTTTAGCTTCGCTGACCGTTGGTTGTAGTCCGCGCTACGTGCAACGACAACACCGCGCCCGCCCGGCTGCGTACGGCCCCGGCTATTTATGGCTAATTTTGCCCCGCCGGCCACGATGGCCGGCGCGTGTTCTGGTTCAATGACGTTTTCAACTTCGCGGCAGCGGCCGTTGCATGTGCTGCTCGCCGGCCTGCTGCTCAGCGGCAGCGCCCTGGCCCAAACGCCCGCCCGGCCCCAGCCTGCCCGGCCGGTGGCTACCAGCCCGGCCACCACTGCTGTGCCGGCCGCCAAACCAGCGGCAAAGCCGGCCGCGGCTTTCACAAAGCCGAAGCCCAAGCCGGTGCCGCCGCGCCCAACCGCCATCCCGCCCACCGAGGCGGCTGTGCGCTACCGGGCCGGCAAAAACCAGCTCGACCAGGGCAACTATGCCGCCGCGCTGGCCCAGTTGGAGCCCCTGGCCCAACCCACCGCCCGCTTCGCCCGCGCCGCCGATGCCGCCTACCTGGCCGCCGTGGCCGAAACCCGCCTCAAGCAGTGGCCCGAGGCCGAGCAGCTGCTCAACCTGCTGCGCACCGAGTACCCGACGTATCCGAATATGCCCGACGTGCTGCTGCTGCAGGGCCAGGTATCGTTCGAGCTGGAGGACTTCGATACGGCCCTCAAAACCCTCACCACGCTGCCCACTGACAAGCTGGTGGCCGAGCGCGAAAACCTGAAAGCCGCCTACCTGCCCCGCATCCAGGACCGCAACACCTGGCTGCGCAACCTGCGCCGCTACCCCGATGATGCTACCATCGGCCGCGCCTACGCCGACCGCCTTGTAATCGGCGGGGCCTACACCGAGGCCGACCGCCCGCAGCTCGACGACCTCATTGCGAAATTCAGCCTCGACCGCGCCCGCTACACGCCGCGGCCCCGGCCGGTATCCGCCAAGAAAAGCAGCTACAACGTGGCCGTGCTGCTGCCCTTCGAACTGGCCGACCCCAGCTGGCAAACCCAGCGCAAAAATCAGTTTGTAACCGACCTCTACGCCGGCCTGCGCCTGGCCCAGGACAGCCTGCAGCGCGCCGGCCGCACCATCCAGCTCTTCGCCTACGACACCGGCGCCGACACCCTCGCCCTGAAGCAAACCCTGGCCCTGCCCGAGTTGGCCGGCATGGACCTGCTCATCGGCCCAGTGTACAAGTCGGGCGCGAAGCTGCTGAGCCGCTTCGCGCAGGAGCACCAGATTGTGTGCGTGAACCCGCTCTCGCAGGACGGCGACCTCGTGCTCGACAACCCCTGGCACTACCTGTACGCGCCCAGCGCCGCTACCCAGGGTCGCACCGCCGCGCAGTTTGCCGCCGGCGCGTTCGGTACCGGCCGCCCGGCCCTGGTCCTCTACCAGGACAGCAAGGATGACGCGGCCTTTGCCGCCGCCTACAAAGCCGCGCTCGAAGAGCAGGGCGGTAAAGTGAGTGGCCTGCGCCGCTTCAACCCCGACGTCGATGGCAGTCTCGCCACCGCTTTTGCTGGCCCCGACCTAGCCGCCGCTGGCCACATCGTGGTGGTTTCCGATGACAAGCGCGTGGGACCGTACGCGCTGCGCCTGGTGCAGCAGCAGCCCGCCGCCACCCGCCCCGGCCTGCTCGCGCCCGGCTCCTGGCTCGACAACCCGAGCCTCGGGGTGAGCCAGCTGAACGGGGCCGGCACCTACTTCATCCGCCCCAAATACTACGACGAGCAGTCGGTTGGCTTCCGCCGGTTCCGCGCGCTGTATTTGCAGCGTCAGCACCTGCCGCCGTCGGTTTTCGCCAACCAGGGCTTCGAATTGTTGTTGTATTTCGGTAATGCGCTGTTCCAGTACGGGCCCGCTTTCCAGACCGGTCTGGCCGCCGCCAGCCAAACGTCCGGGGCCATTTTTGAAGGGGCCAGCTACCTCGGTGGCGCGCACGATAACCAGGTGGTGCCCATCATCAAGCTCAGCGGCCTGGAGTATCAGGTGCTGCGCTAGGAGCTACGGTTGTTCAAGTGAGAACGGTCATGCTGAGCGTAGTCGAAGCATCTCGCTCGCATCGTTGCAATCGTACGGATTACTGCTGCACGCGGGATGCTTCGGCTCCGCTTAGCCTGACGAACGTTACTCAATACCAACTACTCAATTCCGAATATGCTCAACCTCACCACTTCCGCTGCCCTTTTCGAACGCGCCAAAACCCTCATTCCCGGCGGCGTCAATTCGCCGGTGCGGGCCTTCCGCTCGGTGGGCGGCTCGCCGGTGTTCATGGCCAGCGCCGAGGGGGCCTGGCTCACCGATGTCGACGGCAACCGCTACGTTGATTTCATCAACTCCTGGGGGCCGATGATTTTGGGGCACGCGCCGGCCGTGGTGCTCGATGCCGTGCGCGCCGCTCTGCCGCATTCGCTTAGCTTCGGCGCGCCCACCCACCGCGAAGTCGAAATGGCCGAGCTGATTCGGACGATGGTGCCCAGCATCGAAAAAGTCCGCCTCGTGAACTCCGGCACCGAAGCCTGCATGTCGGCCATTCGGGCCGCCCGCGGCTACACCGGCCGCGCCAAAATCATCAAGTTTGAAGGCTGCTACCACGGCCACGGCGACGCCTTTCTGATTGCCGCCGGCAGCGGCGCGCTCACCGCTGGTGAGCCCGACTCGGCTGGCGTGACCGTGGGCGTAGCCCAGGATACCCTCACCGCGCCCTACAACGACCTGCCCGCCGTCGAAGCCCTTATCGCTGCCAACCCTGGTGAAATCGCCGCCCTCATTCTGGAGCCCGTGGTGGGCAACATGGGCTTGGTCATTCCCGCCGAAGGTTTCCTGCAAGGCCTGCGCGACCTCTGCACCCAGCACGGCATCGTGCTCATTTTTGATGAGGTGATGACCGGCTTCCGCCTTGCCCAGGGTGGTGCGCAGGAGCTCTACGGCATCCGGCCCGACATGACGACGCTGGGCAAAATCATCGGCGGCGGCCTGCCCGTGGGCGCTTACGGCGGCCGCGAAGACATTATGAACTGTGTGGCCCCGGCCGGCAAGGTGTACCAGGCCGGCACGCTCTCGGGCAACCCCATGGCTACCGCCGCCGGCATGGCCCAGCTGCGCTACCTGCACGAGCACCCCGAACTCTACACCGCTCTCGAAGCAAGCAGCGCCCGCCTCGCCGATGGCACCCGCCAAATCGCCGCCGCGCTGGGCCTGAACTACACCGTGAACCGCGTAGGCTCCATGTTCAGCCTGTTTTTCACCGCCCTGCCGGTGAACAACCTCGACGACGCTAAGCACTGCGACACGGCCGCCTTCGGCCGCTATTTCCACGCCATGCTGAACCGTGGCATCTACCTGGCGCCCTCGCAGTTCGAGGCCCTGTTCGTGTCCACGGCCATCAGCGACGAGCTGGTGGAGAAGTACCTCACCGCCTGCCGCGAGTCGTTGGTGGAGGCGCACAGCTTGTAGGCTTTGGCCGTCATGCTTCGCTGCGCTCTGCAAGACGGCCATTTCCCGCCGGCCTTTGCGAAACGTAATTTTTCAACTTCGCGAACCGCAGGAAGGCGGAGCCAAACCTTGCGCTATACCTTTGCCCGATGTTAAAACTTCGTCTATTTACTTTCTTTCTGCTGATTGCGGCGTTTGCCCGCGCCGAAACGCCGGCCCAGGCCAACAAGCGCCTCTTCGATAAAACCATCGATGAGCTGAACTTCCGCACCATGGAAACAGTGTACGACAAGTCGTTTACGCGCGGCAAGTTTCCGCTCACGCTGCGCACCGCCGCCGCCCGCCGCAGCTTCGACGGCTTCGGCAGCAACGCGGCTCTCAAGCAGCTGTTTCTCAATTACAACGGTATTGCCGAGCGCTACAAAAACCGCTTTGGCAACGGCTCGCTCACGCTGGGCGAGTTTGATAAGCAGCTGAAATCGGTGCTGCTGGACAAAAACTTCGAGTTCTTCATCCACAACCTGCCGCGCGACGAGCGGGTGTCCCTCATCCGGGCCGAGCAGCGCCTCATTCAGCAGGCCAGTGCCCAGTTCAACGACTCGGGCGCCCCCGCCGATGCCCTGCCCGCCGCCACCAACGAAGCCCAGCCCGAAGCACCCGTCACGGTCCCCCTCACCACCAATGGCAACGACGGCCCTGCCCCCCCCGAGCCCGCCGCCACCGCCGACAACGAGGAAGCCCCGCTCACCAGCTCGCTCGCCGCGCCCGCCGGCCCCGCGCCCCGCCACGATTGGGTCGACTACCTCACGCTGCTGCTGAGCCTGGGTAGCGCCGGTTTGCTTTTTTATTTGGTTACCAACGTGTTGCCCGGTCTCAGCCGCCGCATCAACAACCTCGCGCCCGACCCCGAGCCGGAGCCCGAACCCCACACAATCGCCAGCCGCCTGCGCCCCACGCGCCGCCCCGGCCTGCGCGAGGACCGCTACGAAGACGATGAAGATGAGGCCGAAGAAGGAGACGCCAATACGTCTTACCGCCACGACGACTAAGATAGCCCCAGCAGTAGTTCCTTAA